>NZ_DATNJW010000553.1:0-12666 GCF_035603715.1 Mycobacterium sp.
TTCAGCCCCGGCCAGAACCAGCAGGGCGACCTGTTGTCCGAGAACCTGTTCGACTCGATCGTGTACGTCACGTTCCAGGAATTGGCCACCCGCGTCTCACACCGCAACACCGGGAAGGCCTGCAACGAGCCGATCGCCGACCAGCTGCTGGCCAAGATCTCGCAGGACGAGAACCTGCACATGATCTTCTACCGCGATGTCACCGAAGCCGGCCTCGAGGTCGATCCGAATAAGGCCATGCATGCGCTGCACCGGGTATTACGCAACTTCAAGATGCCCGGATTCAGCGTGCCGGAGTTTCGCCGTAAAGCAGTGATGATCGCGGTCGGCGGCGTCTACGACCCGCGCATCCACCTCGATGAGGTCGTGATGCCGGTGTTGAAGAAATGGCGCATTTTCGAGCGCGACGATTTCACCGGCGAGGCCGCCCGATTGCGCGACGACCTTGCCGAGCTGGTCAAGGAGCTCGAGGTGGCCTGCGACAAGTTCGAGATCTCCAAGCAGCGCCAGCTCGAGCGGGAAGCCCGCAGGGGCGATCTGAGGATGACCGCCAGGCAGCTGCACAACACCGAGGGCAAGCTGACCCTGAGCAGGCGGTAGCCGGTCTTGCGCATCGGTCCTATCACGCTGGCCAGCCCAGTGGTGCTGGCTCCCATGGCCGGCGTGACGAACGTCGCCTTTCGCACCTTGTGCCGCGAACTCGAGCAGGCCCGCGTCGGCACCGTCAGTGGGCTCTATGTCTGCGAAATGGTGACCGCCCGTGCCCTCGTCGAACGGCATCCGGTCACCATGCACATGACGACCTTCTCCGCCGACGAGACGCCACGCTCGCTGCAGCTCTACACCGTCGACCCGGCTACCACCTATGCGGCCGTGAAGATGATCGCCGACGAGGGGCTCGCCGACCACGTCGACATGAACTTCGGTTGCCCGGTGCCCAAGGTCACCCGTCGCGGCGGCGGCGCGGCGCTGCCGTACAAGCGGCAGCTGTTCGGCCAGATCGTCGCGGCGGCGGTGCGCGGCACCGAAGGCACCGATATCCCGGTGACCGTCAAATACCGGATCGGCATCGACGACGACCACCACACCCACCTCGAGGCCGGCCATATCGCGGAATCCGAAGGCGCGGCCGCGGTCGCATTGCATGCCCGCACGGCAGCGCAGCGCTATTCGGGAACTGCTGATTGGGAGCAGATCGCCCGGCTCAAGCAGCACGTCCAGACCATCCCGGTGCTGGGCAACGGCGACATCTTCGAAGCCAACGACGCACTGACCATGATGGCCGTGACCGGCTGCGACGGCGTCGTCATCGGTCGCGGGTGCCTGGGCCGGCCGTGGCTGTTCGCCGAACTCTCGGCCGCATTCACCGGCCGCCCGACGCCGACGCCGCCCAATCTGGGCGAGGTCGCCAACATCATCCGCCGGCACGGCGAGCTGCTGAGTGACCATTTCGGCGAGGACAAAGGCATGCGTGACATGCGCAAACACATCGCGTGGTACCTGCATGGTTTCCCGGCCGGCTCCGACTTGCGGCGAGCCCTCGCGCTGGTGAAGACCCGCGACGAACTCGACCGGCTGCTGGACAAACTCGACGGCGATACGCCGTTCCCGACCGCCGCCGGCGGGCCGCGCGGCCGTCAGGGATCACCGGCGCGGGTGGCGTTACCGGACGGCTGGCTGACGGACCGCGACGATTGCACCGTCCCGTCCGGGGCCGACGTCATGCACTCAGGCGGCTGAACGCGGGCTATCTGACACCGTCCCCGGATCGCGTTTCCGAGGCTGTCTCAGTACCATGTGGATCTTGTTGCATCACGCGCCGGCGGCCGAGCCCAGTTGCCACCAGCGCGGCACGGCCACTACTACGACGATGCGACCGCACGGTCGCGCGGATACGTTGCGCTGCAGCGTCAGCGCCGCACCGAGGCACCCCCTCGAACACGTGAGACCTCACCAGATTCGGAGGCCGGTAGGACATGAGTGACGGCGACGCTGGCGCCGATGCAGCCACTCACGGCCCTGACGCCGATGAAGTAGGGCTTACCGGAACGCCGCCTGGATCGCGAGGCGCCGCGCCGTGGGAGCGATTCGGGACCACCACGCGGACGGTCGCCGTCGTGAATCGATGGACGGGACCATCGCCGATACGGGAGCCGGCTGAGCCCGTCGCCGTCGACAACCACAGCAACGGTGGATCCCACACCGACGGCGGGCTCACGGTCGCTGATCTGATCGCCAAGGTCGGTGGCCACGTCGCCGAACGGCCACGGCAGCACCACGCGGCTCCCGACACCGACACCGCGGAGCCCGAGCCACCACCGCCCGGCGATGAGCAGGACGACAACTACGACGCCTACGCGTTATTGAGCCCGGCGGAGTACAACTACGACCTGCCCGACCTCGATGCCATCTATCGCGAGCAGTCGAGCGCCGATGCCGACATCGTGCAGACCACCGTGCTGCCGAAGACATCGGCACGGCCGCGACCCGCGCGCCTCATCGAGATACCCGACGTCGAGCCGGATGACGACGAACCCGCGCCAAAGCGTCGCCGCCGCCACGGCGCGATGCTGGTGGCCGGCCGTCTGGTGGTCGCCACCATCGCGGCGGCGGCGCTGGCCATGACCGGCGGGGCGTACCAGTGGAGTACGTCGAAGAACCACCGAATGAACACGGTCAGCGCGTTGGACCTCGGGTCCCGCGACATCGTGGACCCCAACGCACAATTCGGCGACGAAGACTTCCTGGTCGTCGGCATGGACTCTCGCGCCGGGGCCAACGGCGAGATGGGCGCCGGCGGCACCGAGGACGCGGGCGGCGCCCGATCCGACACCATCATGCTGGTCAACATTCCGGCGAACCGTAAACGCGTTGTCGCAGTATCGTTTCCGCGCGACCTGGCCATTACGCCGATCCAGTGCGAAGCGTGGAATCCAGATACCGGCGAGTACGGCCCGATCTACGACTCGGACACCAAGAAGTGGGGTTCCAGAAACGTCTACACCGAGACGAAACTGAACTCGACGTTCTCCTTCGGCGGACCGAAGTGTCTGGTGAAGGAAATCCAGAAGCTCTCCGGTCTGAGCATCAACCGCTTCATAGCCGTCGACTTCGCCGGCTTCGCGAAAATGGTGGATGCGCTCGGCGGCGTGGAGGTATGCACCACCACTCCGCTGAAGGACTACGAACTGGGCACCGTGCTGGCCCACTCCGGACGTCAGCTGATCGACTCGAAGACCGCGCTGAATTACGTGCGAGCACGCAACATCACGACAGAGAACAACGGCGACTACGGCCGGATCAAGCGCCAGCAGCTGTTCTTGTCCTCGCTGCTGCGCTCGCTGATTTCCAAGGAGACCTTCTTCTCGTTGAGCAAGCTCAACAACGTGGTGAACATGTTCGTCAGCAACAGCTACGTCGACAACGTCAGGACCAAGGACCTTGTCCAGCTGGGCCAATCGGTGCAGGGAATGAACGCGGGCCACGTCTCCTTTGTGACCGTGCCGACCGGCATCACCGACGAAAACGGTGACGAGCCGCCGCGCACCGCCGACATGCGGGCGCTGTTCAGCGCCATCATCGACGACGAAGGCCTGCCGGGCGAGAACAACATGAACGCGACATCGACTCCGCCGACCAAGTCGCTGAGCAGCAAGGCCCCCCAGTCCAGTCAAACGAGCCAGCCCAGCCAGGCCGCCGATCCGCACCCTGAGAATGTCCAGGAGATGACGACCGCGCCCCAAGACGTCACCGTGCAGGTATCGAACTCGACCGCCAAGTCCGGTTTGGCTGCCACCGCCAGCAGCCAGCTGAAGCGGCACGGGTTCCGGGTCAAGTCGCCCGACGACTACCCGAACCCGCTGAAGACCACCAAGGTGCTGTTCTCCCCCGGCAATGAGAAGGCCGCCGCCACCGTCGCGGCCTCGTTCGCGAACTCCAAGGTCGAGCGGATCACCGGGACCGGACAGGTCGTGCAGGTGGTGCTCGGTTCGGACTTCACCTCGGTCGGCACTCCCCCGCCCGCCGGATCACCGGTCAGCCTGCAGATCAATCGCAGCGCCAGCAGCCCGCCGACCAAGCTTCCCGATGACCTGACGGTCACCAACGCCGCCGATACCACCTGCGAATAGCACAACCGTTGAGAATCGACAGGTAAACCGCCATTCACCGCGAGTTCACAGCGGACTTCATGCTGGTTCATGCCGCGCTCGGAATCGAGAACGTACGCTTGGGATATGCGAACCGCGTACCACGAACAGCTCTCTGAGCTCTCCGAACAGCTCGGTGAGATGTGTGGATTGGCCGGTGCTGCCATGGAACGCGCGACACAGGCACTGCTGCAGGCCGATCTGGTGCTCGCCGAGCAGGTCATCTCTGACCACGAGAAGATCGCCGAGCTGAGTACCCAAGCCGAAGAGAGCGCTTTCGTACTACTCGCTCTGCAAGCGCCCGTCGCCGGCGACCTTCGGTCGATTGTGAGCGCCATCCAGATGGTCGCCGACATCGACCGGATGGGCGCGCTGGCGCTGCACGTCGCCAAGATCGCACGCCGCCGTCATCCCCAGCACGCACTGCCCGAGGAAGTCAACGGCTACTTCGCCGAAATGGGAAGAGTCGCTGTGGAATTAGGCAACAGCGCGCAGGAAGTGCTGCAATCGCGAGACCCGGAGAAAGCCTCCCGCATCCGCGAAGAAGACGATGCGATGGACGACCTGCACAGCCACCTGTTCACCGTGCTGATGGATCGCGAGTGGAAGCACGGCGTGGCCGCGGCCGTCGACGTGACTTTGCTTGGCCGCTTCTACGAAAGGTTCGCCGACCACGCCGTCGAGGTGGCGCGACGAGTCATCTTCCAGGCGACCGGTCACTTTCCCGCGGACGAGACCGTCGCCAGATCCGGCTAACCGAAGCGCCCGGAGATGTAGTCCTCGGTGGCTTTCTGGGTGGGGTTGGAGAAGATCTTCTCGGTGTCGTCGATCTCGACCAACCGGCCCGGCTTGCCGACTGCCTCTAGGTTGAAGAACGCGGTGTGATCGCTGACCCGCGCTGCCTGCTGCATGTTATGCGTGACGATCACGATGGTGTATTCCTGCTTCAACTCGGCGATGAGGTCCTCGATCGCCATCGTCGAAATCGGGTCCAGCGACGAACACGGCTCATCCATCAGCAGCACGTCGGGTTGCACGGCGATGGCTCGGGCGATGCAGAGTCGCTGCTGCTGACCGCCGGACAACCCGCCACCGGGCCGGTCCAATCGGTCCTTGACCTCGTCCCACAGGTTGGCGCCCCGCAGCGCGTATTCGGCGGTGTCGTCGAGCAGCTTTCGGTTGCGCACGCCCTGCAGTTTCAGACCGGCCACCACGTTGTCACGAATTGACATGGTGGGGAACGGGTTTGGACGCTGGAATACCATGCCGATCGCACGCCGCACACCAACCGGGTCGATGCCCGAGCCGTAGATGTCATCGTCGTCGAGCAGCACGCTGCCTTGCATCCGGGCGCCGGGCGTGACTTCGTGCATCCGGTTCAGGGTGCGCAACACGGTCGTTTTGCCGCAGCCCGACGGCCCGATGAATGCCGTCACGCTGCGGGGCAGAACCGTCAGCGACACGTCGGCGACCGCCTGGAACGCGCCGTAAAAAATGTTGACGTCCTTGAGATCCAACCGCTTAGCCACTGGAGCTCCTGCCTATCCTTTCCGGCTCAAAGAATTTCGAGACGACCCTGGCCACCAGGTTAATGGCGGCGATCAGCAGGATCAGCGTCAGGGCAGCGCCCCATAGCCGACTGCTAGGAATCGGCGCGGTACCCGCGCCAGCCGAGGTCTGGTCATACATCATGCCCGGCAGCGAGCCCATGAAGCCGCCGAACATGTCGAAGTTCATCGCCTGCGAGTAGCCGACCAGGATCAACAGCGGCGCCGTCTCCCCCATCACCCTGGCCAGCGCCAGCAGGATGCCGGTGATGATGCCGGACATCCCGGCCGGCAGCACGATCTTGGTGATCGTCCTCCAGGTCGGCACGCCCAGCGCATAGCTGGCCTCACGCAGCTCCAGCGGGACGATCAGCAACATCTCCTCGGTCGTTCGCACGATTACCGGAATCATCAGTAGCACCAGGGCGAGCGATACCGCGAAACCGGATCGCGGGAAACCGAGTGTGGCGATGCACAGCGCGTAGACGAACAAGGCGGCGACGATCGAGGGCACCCCGGTCAGGATGTCCACCATGAACGTGGTCAGCTTGCCCAACCTGCTGGCGCCGCCGTACTCGACCAGATAGACGGCGACGAAAACACCGATGGGTATGGAGATGGCAGCGCACACCAGGCCTTGCAAGACAGTGCCGACGATGGCGTGGTAGGCACCGCCGCCGGACATGAACGCCGTCATATCGGCCTGGGAATGCGTCCACCACTCACTGGACCTGACCGCACCCAACCCTTTGGTCACTACCGAATACAGCACCCAGATCAGCGGCACCATCGCCACCCCGAGTGACAATGTAACCAGCAGCGTCGCAACAACATTGGCGAGCCGACGACGCACACTCACGCCGGTGATCGTCCGCGCCTTGAGTGGCCGGTCCAGGATCGAGGTCATCGGGTGCCCTTGCCCGCAACAGTCGCACGCGCCATCGCGTTCACCAAAAGCGTGAGAACGAAGAGCACCAAGCCGGCGGCGATGTAGGCGCCGGCCTTGTACTGATTGTTGAACTCGTATGCAGTGGCCGCGATCTTGGTCGCGAACGTGTACCCGCCGTCGAACAGCGACCAGCCGAACGCCGCCTGGGTGCCGCGCAGGATGATCAGCAGCGCGATGGTCTCACCGAGCGCGCGGCCCAAGCCGAGCATCGCGCCGCTGATGTAGCCCGACCGCCCGAACGGCAACACCGCGGTCTTGACCACTTCCCAGCGGGTCGCGCCGAGCGCCAGCGCGGCCTCGATGTGGCCTTGCGGCGTCTTCATGAAGACCTCGCGGGTGACCGCCGTGATGATCGGCAGGATCATCACCGCCAGCACGATCCCAGCAGTGAAGATGGTGCCGCCGCCGGACACCGAGGCGTTGCCGGTGGCAAACAGGAACACCCCGCCCAGATGCGCATTCAGCCAGGTCGCGATCGGTCGCAGCTCCGGCGCCAGCACGTACAGACCCCAGACGCCGTAGATGATCGACGGGACCGCAGCAAGCAGGTCGACCACGTAGGCCAGTGGTCCCTTGACGCGGCGCGGCGAGTACTGGGAGAGGAAGATCGCGATCCCCAGGGCCACCGGCATCGCCAGGACGAGGGCGAACAGCGCCACCAAGACCGTCACCTGGACCAGGTCGAAAACGCCGAACCGCATCGCCGCGGTGTTGGTGGTGTCCCAGTTGCCGCCGTAGGTGAAGAAGTTCTCCTGGTCACGGGCCAGCGCCGGGACCGCGCGCATCAGCAGGAACAGTCCGATCGCCGCGATCAGAACGACGATCAGGACGCCGGACCCTTCGGACAAACCCCGGAACATTCGCTCGCCACGACTGGGTTTGGCGCTGCCCCACAGCAGCGGGGCGGGAGCCGGCCAACGCAACGGCGCGGCGACGACCTCACCCGAACCGGTATCGGCTGGATTCGGCGTCGTCACGGTGTTCCCATCAGTGAAAAGCTTCGGCCATAGGTTAATCCGTTCGGTCACCCGATCGCGTTGATCGCGGCGATCAAGCGCTTCTTGAACTTATCCGGCAACGGGACATAACCTGCGGCCGACAGACCGTCTTGGGCGTTGTCCGCGGCCACCGTCAACATCGACCTGACCGCGGCGCTGGTCGCCGGGTCGTAACCCTTGGAACAGACGATTTCGTAGGTGGCCATCACCAGCGGGTAGGCACCGGCGGCTCTGGTGCTGTGAATCGACTTCAGATTCAGTTTCAGGTCGTTTCCCTTACCGGCGAAGGTGGCGTCGTCGATGGCCTTGCGGGCCGCGTCGTCGGTCGGCGCGACCGGGCCGCTGCCGTCGCTGATCTGGGCGTACGGCACCCCGCTTTGATCGGCGAAGCCTTTCTCGACGTAGCCGATCGAGCCGGACGCAGACTGGACGGCCTGGATCACGCCGGCGGACTTCTGCGCGCCCTCGCCTACGCCGCCTTGGAACTCGCTGCCGGTGCCCCGGGTCCAACTGCTCGGAGCGGCTGCGGCCAGGTATCTCTGAAAGTTGTCGGTGGTACCCGAGGAGTCCGATCGGTAGACCGGCGAGATCCTGGTGTCGGGCAGCCTGGCGTCGGGATTGAGTTTGACGATGGCCGGATCGTTCCAGTCGGTGATCCAGCCGCTGAAGATCTTGGCCAGCACGTCCGCGTTGACGACCAGTTGTTTGACACCATCCAGGTGGTAGGCAATCGCGACCGGCCCGAAAACCATCGGCAGGTGCCAGGCGGGATTTCCGTTGCAGCGCGCGGCCGCCGGCTCGATCTGGTCGTGGCTCAGTGGTGAGTCCGAGCCGGCGAAATCCACATGGCGCGCGATGAATTGCTCACGTCCGGCGCCCGAGCCGGTTGGGTTGTACGCCAACTGCTTTCCGGGGCACAGCTGAGCCCAGTCCAAGTTGAACAACGCGATGGCGTTCTGCTGAGCCGTGGATCCCTCAGCGGTCAGCGCGGCCTTGCCGCCGCAATTCACCGGGCCCGTCGGCGCCTTGAGTCCGTGCAGGTTGTTGTCGCTACCGCAGCCGGTCGATGTGATGCCGACGATCACCGCCGTCGACGCCGCGGCTGCCAGCGCTCTGCGCACCGCGTCGAGCTTCACTGATCTCGCTTTCGCCACTGATTTTCCCCACGACCGACCCTCCCGGCCGGGATGTCGGGCTTACCGGAAACTATGCCTCAGGTGTAGACGAAGCCCGCCAGCGGCGTAAACGCCGGGTGAACACGTCAGACGGTGTCGCCGCCGCGTGCGTACGCGGTGTCGATGCTGTACTTAGTGAAGCCCAGGCGCCGATAAGTCCGCAGCGCCGCCGTGTTGTCCGACTCGACGTAGAGCATCACGGTGGGTTCCGCTGCGCCGGCCAGGCGTCGCGCCAGATGCGCGATGCCCACCGCCGTCACCAAGCCGCCGAGACCGCTGCCCTGCGCCGAAGGATCGACGCCGACAATGTAGACCTCGCCGAGGCCGGGTTTCTCGGGGTGCACTTTCGTCCAGTGGAAGCCCAGCAGGGTGTTCGTCTGCTCGTCGAAGGCCAGGAACAACCCGTCGGGGTCGAACCAGGGTTCGGCCCGCCGCTCGGCGAGGTCGGCGGCGGTCCAACCGCCCTGTTCTGGATGTGTCGCGAATGCGGCGTTGTTGACCCGCAACAGTTCGGCGTCGTCGGCGCTGCCGGCGTAGGTGCGGATCCGCACGCCGTCGGACGGCGCGGGCTCGTCGACGTCGCGCAACGAGCGGCGCATCTGCACGAGTTCCCGAACCGGTACCAGACCCAGCGCCGACGCGGTCGCCTGCGCCGGTTCACGCGTCCCGTGTGCCCAAAAACGATTGACTCCATGGGTTCTGGATAAGGCGGCCCTGATCATCGCAGCGCCGATACCGCTCCGGCGGGCTTGCGGATGCACCACCAATTCCGCCATCCCTGGCCCATCGTCGCTGCCTGCGGCCAGATTCAGATAACCGAGCACCTTCTCGCCGTCAGCACTGAGGAGATGCTCGGTGCGGTCAGTCGCCAACTCCCGCAGAACTTGTTCACCGACGGGCGCCACCAGATCGAAATCAGTTGCCGCAGTGATGATGTTGCGTATCTGCTGCTGCTCGTCGCTGCTTAACGCAGCCCGCCACTGAGGCGCCGTCACTGGCTGTGCAGCGGATCAGCCAGCGGCTCTTGGTAATTGCCCGAGTCGGACTCATCGTCGTTGTCGGTGGGCTCACTGCTCGGTGGCCGGCCACGGGTGGGGCGGACGGCTTTGTAGCCCACGTTGCGGACCGTGCCGATCAGCGATTCGTACTCCGGTCCGAGTTTCGCGCGCAGCCGTCGAACGTGCACGTCGACCGTGCGGGTACCGCCGAAGAAGTCGTATCCCCATACTTCGTGCAGCAGCTGCGCGCGGGTGAACACCCGGCCGGCGTGCTGCGCCAAGTACTTCAGCAGCTCGAACTCTTTGTAGGTCAAGTCGAGTGGGCGCCCTCGCAGTCGGGCGGTATAGGTGCCCTCGTCGATCACCAGTTCGCCGAGGCTGATCTTGCCGACGCCCTCCTGGTCCTGCAGGTTGCCGCGCCGGCCGACGAGCAGTCGCAGTCGGGCATCGATCTCAGCAGGCCCGGTGCCGGGAAGCAGGATCTCGTCCAAGCCCCAGTCGGCATTGACCGCCACCAGGCCGCCCTCGTTGACCACCACCACCACCGGGATCGACCGGCCCGTCGAGCCCAGCAAGCGGCACAAACCACGCGCTGCCGGCAGGTCGAGCCGCGCGTCGACGATCAATATGTCGGCGCTGCCCGCCTCCAGCAACGAAGAAACATCGGGCGGAGCCGTGCGCAGCGTGTGGGCGAGCAGCGATAAGGACGGCAGAACGACGTCCGGATTTGGCTCCGCAGTCAGCAGCAGAAGGTCCAAAAATGCCCCTCCAGCATCGTGGGAAAGGCGTCTCCCAAAATTCATCGCGGGACACGAAGTTTAACGGCCAGGTCATTAAACGATAGCGTGCTGCCTGGTCCTCCGCGCGGTGACGAGGCAGACCAGCGTGGTGACGATGCACACCGAAATGGGCGGGTGGGCCACAATATGCGGATGCGTAAAGCGCTGGTCGGTGCCGCCGCGGTGTCGTTGACCGTTCTGGTCGTGCTCCTCCTGGCTGCCGCCGCCGACTTCGGGACCAGCATTTACGCCGAATATCGGCTGTCCCGCACAGTGCGCGAAACGGCCCACTTGGACTTCGACCCGTTCGTCGCGATCATCGCTTTCCCGCTCATCCCGCAGGCGATGCGGCACCGCTACGAGGATGTGGAGATCAAGGCCACCGCGGTCGAGCGTCCAGTGATCGGCAAGGCCACGCTCGAGGCCACCATGCACTCGGTCGGCCTGGTCGACGCGTCGTGGCTGATCAGACCGAATGCCAAGCTGCCGATCGGCGAGCTGGAGAGCCGCATCATCATCGACTCGCGGCACCTCGGCCACTACCTGGGGATCCGCGACCTGCTGGTCGAGGCGCCCGCCAAGGACACCAACGACGCCTCCGGCGGTACTACCAAATCCGGCATCTCCGGTAATCGCGGCCTGGTGTTCAGCGGGACCCCACTGGCGGCCCACTTCGACAAGCGGGTCAGTGTCGCCATCGACCTGTCGATGGCCGGCGAGGACAACACCACGTTGGTGTTCACCCCCACCGACGTGCTCACCGGTCCTAACACCGCCAACCAACGGGTGCCCGACGACAAGCGCGACGCGGTGCTGGCGGCGTTCGCGGGCAAGCTGCCCGACCAGAAACTGCCGTTCGGTGTCGCGCCGACGACTCAGGGGGCGCGGGGTTCGGACGTGATCATCGAGGGCATCACCACGGGATTAACGATCACCCTCGACGGGTTCAATCGGGCATGAGTTCAACTATGTGGCCGTCCCGGCGCGCAACGAGGTCGCGCCGGTGACTGCCGCGGTTATCGCGGTTGTGGCCGCGCTGGCGCTGGCCGGCGTGATCGGGTGGCTGACGAACCGCCGGGCCGGTGACGTCCGGGCGACCGCCTCGAACACGGCTGACGGCATCGACACCAGCGACCTGGGCCTGTCCGCCGCGGGACCGACCGTTGTGCATTTCAGCGCCTCATGGTGCGGGCCGTGCACCCAGGTGCGCCGCGTCGTCAACCAGGTCTGCGACGACCTCAGCGACGTCGCGCACGTGGAGATCGACATGGATGCCAACCCGAGCGCGGCGCGGCGTCTTTCGGTGCTGTCGCTGCCGACCACGTTCATCTTCGACGCCGATGGCCGGCAGCGTTACCGGACCGCGGGTGTGCCCAAACCCGATGATCTGCGATCAGCGCTGGTACCACTGTTGGGCCGATGATGTCGCCATTGGGTAAGCTGCATGACGTGTCCGCCCGCGTCGAGCTCATGCTCACCAGTCGCCGTGCAGTTGATCTGTGCCGCGTCGCGGGCTGCTGCTGTTGTTGTAGCTGCTGAGTAGCCGCGCCTTCTCGCGCCGCGCTCGGAGCAGCCAGAACCCCCCGTGGCGCGCCGCCACAAAAGTCGTGAGCAATTCAGGAGCAGCATCATGTCGAACACCAAGACCCCCGATCAGGTCGACGTCCGCGGGCCGCGGTTCGCGGCCTGGATCACCACCGCGGTATTGGTTGTCACCCTGCTGATCTCGGGCATCAACCCGCTGGCCGCCGCGATCATCCTCGGCGTGCAGTCGGTCGTCTTTGCGATCGGGGCGCTGGCCGGGCCGCGTCGCCACCCCTACGGCCTGGTGTTCGCCAAGCTGGTTGCGCCGCGGCTGAGCCCGGTTCGTGAGCGTGAGCCGGTCGCTCCGCTGAAGTTCGCTCAGCTGGTCGGGCTGATTTTCGCGGCCCCGGCGGCGATCGGATTCGCGACCGGCGCTTTACTGTTCGGCGTCGCGCTCACCGCGGCGGCGCTGGTCGCCGCCTTCCTCAACGCAGCCTTCGGCATCTGCCTGGGCTGCCAGCTCTACCCGCTTGTGGCGCGCCTGAAGC
>NZ_DATNJW010000554.1:0-2405 GCF_035603715.1 Mycobacterium sp.
GTCGGGTAGCCGTACACCCGGTGATACGGGTCGATCACGCCGTGTTCGGCATTGTCGCCGATCACCGCGCCGCCGAGAAAGTGCGCGGTCAACGGGATGTTGAACAGCTCGCCCCAGGTGCCGCCGGCCACCCCGTCGATCTTGGCGGCGAGGCGACGGGTGACTTCGTTGCCGACCGGAATCCAGGTCGGGTTCGGCTCGCCGTGCCCCTGCTTGCTGACATACCGGCGTCGGCCCAGCCGTCCGCGTTTGGTGAACGTGGTGATCGAGTTGTCCAGATGCTGCATCACCAGTGCGATCACCGTGCGCTCGCTCCACTGGCGCGGGTTGAGCATGCGAATGATGCCGCGCGGGTCTTCACCGGCTTGATCCATCAACTGCCGCCAGCGCGGCACGTCGGTGCCCTCGGGACCGGAGCCGTCCGTCATCAAGGTCTGCAACAGCCCCATCGCGTTGGAACCCTTGCCGTACCGAACCGGTTCGACGTGCGTGTCGGACGTCGGGTGAATTGACGACGTGATCGCGACGCCGTGGGTCAAGTCCAGGTCCGGTGAGACCTTCAACGTCGCGGCCCCGACGATCGATTCGGAGTTGGTGCGGGTCAGCACACCAAGCCGATCCGAGAGGCCGGGCAACGCGCCGGTGTCGCGCATCTTGAACAGCAGCTTCTGCGTGTTGTACGTGCCGGCGGCCAGCACCACATGGTTCGCGGTGAACGTGTGCCTCTTGCGGCGCAGCATACGGCCGGTGTGCTTGGTGCGAACCTCCCAGATTCCGTCGGTCCGCTGCGCGAACCTGGTGACCGTCGTCATCGGATGTATCTGCGCCCCAGCCGATTCCGCGAGCCCGAGGTAGTTCTTCAGCAGGGTGTTCTTCGCGCCGTAGCGGCAACCCGTCATGCACGACCCGCATTCCAGGCAGCCGGTCCGGGCCGGGCCCGCTCCGCCGAAGAACGGGTCGGGGACGGTCTCGCCGGGTGTCTTGGTTCCGTTCGGACCGAAGAACACCCCGACCGGGGTCGGCACGAAGGTGTCACCACACCCCATGTCGTCGGCGACCTCTTTGAGGATTCGGTCGGCGTCGGTGAACGTGGGGTTCTCGACCACGCCAAGCATCCGCTTGGCCTGCTCGTAGTGCGGCATCAGCTCGGCGCGCCAGTTGGTGATGCCCGACCACTGCCGGTCGTTGAAGAACTCGTCCGGAGGTACGTACAGCGTGTTGGCGTAGTTCAACGATCCCCCGCCGACGCCGGCGCCGGCCAGGATCATGCAGTCCTGCAGGAGGTGGATGCGCTGGATGCCGTAGCAACCCAATTGAGGAGCCCACAGGAACTTGCGCAGGTTCCACGAGGTCTTGGCGAAGTCCTGGTCGGCGTAACGACGACCGGCCTCGAGCACACCGACCCGGTAACCCTTTTCGGTCAGCCGCAGCGCGGTGATACTGCCCCCGAAGCCCGAACCGATGATCAAGACGTCATAGTCAGGTTCCATCGCACCAGTATGGACTTAGCCGTTGGTAACCATCCAGCGATCGAGGTCAGCTCCCTACGGTGAGGCCGACCTTTTGGAATTCCTTGAGGTCGCAGTAGCCCGACTTGGCCATCGAACGGCGTAGCCCGCCGACCAGATTCAGTGAGCCGAACGGGTCGTCGGACGGTCCATTGAGGACCTGCCTCAGCGGCAGCCGCTCACCGACGGCGACTTGCAGCAGCGCACCCCGGGGCAGCGACGGGTGGGCAGCCGCGGTCGGCCAGAACCACCCGTCACCCAGCGCCTCAGCCGACTCGGCGAGCGGCGTGCCCAGCAGCACCGCGTCGGCGCCGCAGGCGATGGCCTTGGCCAGATCGCCGGAAGTGTGGATGTCGCCGTCGGCGAGCACGTGCACGTAGCGGCCGCCGGTTTCGTCGAGGTATTCCCGGCGCGCGGCGGCGGCGTCGGCGATCGCGGTGGCCATCGGCACGCGGATCCCGAGTACCTCGTCGCTGGTGGTGACTCCGCTGGTGGAGCCATAGCCGACGATGACGCCGGCGGCGCCGGTGCGCATGAGATGCAGCGCGGTGCGATGGTCGAGCACGCCGCCGGCCACCACCGGCACGTCGAGCTCTGAGATGAACGTCTTGAGGTTCAGCGGCTCGCCGTGACTGTCGACACGTTCCGCCGAGACGATGGTGCCCTGGATGACAAGGAGGTCGATGCCCGCCGACAGCAGCACGGGTGTCAGCGCCTGGGCGTTCTGTGGGCTCACCCGGACCGCGGTGGTCACTCCGGCCTCGCGGATGCGGGCCACCGCAGCGCCCAGCAGGTCGGGGTTCAGCGGCGCGGCGTGCAGCTGCTGCAGCAGCCGGATGGCCGCCGACGGCTCGGGTTCTTTGGCCGCCGCCTCGATGACCTGAGCGACCTTGGCTT
>NZ_DATNJW010000555.1:0-3060 GCF_035603715.1 Mycobacterium sp.
GGCGTGGTGTCGATCCTGACGCCGTGGAATTTCCCGCACACCCTCAACGTGATGAAAGTCTGCGCCGCGCTGGCCGCCGGCAACACCGTCGTGCTCAAGCCGTCGCCGCTGGCGCCGCTGGCCGGACTGGCGCTGGCCCGAATCATCGACGAGCACACCGATATTCCACCGGGTGTGGTCAACGTCGTGACCCCGACCAGCATCGAATCCAGCAAGATGCTGACCGTCGACCCGCGGATCGACATGGTCAGCTTCACCGGGAGCTCGGTGGTCGGCCGCGAGGTGATGTCCGCCGCCGGCGCAACGATGAAGCGGCTGCTGCTCGAGCTCGGCGGCAAGTCGGCCAGCATCGTCCTTGATGACGTCGCGCTGGATGACGAACTGCTGCAGCGAATGTTGTTCGAATCCTGCTCATTTCATGCCGGGCAGGCCTGCATTCTGCACAGCCGGATGCTGCTGCCCGACGCGATTCACGACGAGGTGGTCGATCGGCTGGTTGCGATGGCCCGGGCGGTGAAGGTCGGCGATCCAACCGATCCGGACGTGCAGATGGGCCCACTGATCAGCGCCGCACAGCGCGAACGCGTTCAAGCGCATGTCGATCAGGCACTCAGTGACGGCGCCAAGCTGGCGACCGGTGGCGGTCGGCCCGCCGGACTGAACGGTGGCTACTACTTCGAGCCGACGATCCTCACCGAGGTCACGCCGGACGCCGCCATCGCCCAGGAAGAGGTATTCGGGCCGGTGCTGTCGGTGCTGCGCTATCGCGACGACGACGACGCGGTTCGGATCGCGAACAACTCGCAGTACGGGCTGTCCGGCGCGGTGTGGGGCACCGACGTCGAGCGTGGGCTCGCGATCGCCCGACGGGTCCGCACCGGGCAGATCGCGGTCAACGGGTTCGGGCCGGGCGGCGCGCCGTTCGGCGGGTTCAATCAGAGCGGGATCGGCCGGGAGAGCGGCGGGATCGTCGGAATTCGTCAGTACATGGAGCCGAAGGCCATGGGACTGCCGGCGTGACAGCCCCCCTCGACGGGCTTCGGGTGGTCGAGATCGCCGACGAGATCTCCGGTCCCTACTGCGGCAAACTGCTCGTTGATCTCGGCGCCGATGTCACGAAAATCGAAACACCAGAAGGTGATCCGCTGCGGCAGTGGGGCCCGTTTCCCGGTGGCGAACCCGACCCGGATCGGTCCGGGTTGTTCGAGTACCTCAACGCCGGCAAACGCGGCGCAGTCTTGGACCTCACCCGCGACAGCGATGCGGCGGCCGCGCGCGGGCTCATCGCCGACGCCGACGTGCTGATCGACGCGTCGGCTCCCGGAACCCTGGCGGCGCTGGATCCGCACGATTCCCGGCTGGTTATCGTGCGGATCTCAAATTTCGGACAGCATGGGCCATTTCGGGATCGCGATGCCACGCCGCTGACCATGCAGGCGATATCGGGCTGGATCAGCGCGCGCGACCCAGAACGGCCGCCGGTGCAGGCCGGCGCCCGAATCGCCGAATACGTCGCGGGGGCCTACGCCGCGCTGGGCGCGATGACCGCGTTGCGAGTCGCACCGGCCGGTCAGGTGACCGAGGTCGACGTCTGCCAATTAGAGGCGCTGCTGTCGACGCTGCCGTACCCGATGCTGATGTACGAGCGGATGCGTGCTCTCGGCCTGCCCACCGGCGTGCGCCAGTCTCCGATGCTGGGTGTGGTTCGCGCCGCCGACGGCTGGGTCGGGATCAACTGTCTGACCGGGCAGCACTGGCTCGACGTGTGCGCAATGCTCGGGCTTCCGGAGTACGGCGAGCAGCAGTTCGCGATCATGATGGGCGGGCCGGAGCGGGCCGAGTTCTACGCGGCGGCGCAGCCGTGGCTGGACCAGCGAACCGTCTCCGACATCGTCGAACTCAGTCAGGCACTTCGCATTCCGGCGGCTCCTGTCGCCGACGGCGCTGGGACGCTAGACAATCCGCAGTACGCCAAGCGGGGATTTTTCGTCGACGGCGGCGGGAGGGACTGGTCGTTTCGACGACCGGGACCGCCGTTTCGCCTCTCGAAGACACCGACGGTGCCTGCCCGTCCCGCACCGAGCCTGGGGGACAGGTCGGGAATGGATCACCCGCCGGCGCGACCGGCGGCCGATCCGGTGGCGGACCCGTCGCTGCCGTTCGCCGGCCTGAAAGTGCTTGACCTGACCACATTTTGGGCGGGCGGATACCTCACCTGCTATCTCGGTGCATTCGGCGCCGACGTCGTCAAACTCGAGTCGATCCAACGGCCGGACGGATTCCGTTATTCGGGCGCCCAGCCGTTCGAGGGCGAAGACTGGTACGAGCGCAGCCCGTTGTGGCAGGCCACCAACCTGAATAAGCGCGACATCACACTGGATTTGAGCTCACCGGCCGGCCGCGACCTCGCTCGTCGGCTGGCCGCGCAGGCCGACATCGTCGTGGAGAACTTCTCCCCGCGCGTGGTGGAGCAGTTCGGGCTGGACTACGAATCGTTGGCCGCGCTGCGCCCTGACGTGATCGCCGTCCGCATGCCGGGATTCGGCCTCGACGGCCCGTGGCGCGACTACGTCGGCTGGGCGCTGAACATCGAACAGGTGTCCGGCATGTCAGCGGCGACCGGTTACCCGCAAGGTCCGCCGTGCAATGTGCAGGGCCCGGCCGACCCCATCGTCGGTGTGCACGCCGGGGTGGCGTTGCTGGCCGCGCTCGACCACCGCCGTCGCACTGGCGAAGGCCAGTTGATCGAGGTCGCGCAGATCGAAGTCGGCGCCGCGGTCACGGCCGAACCGGTGATCGAGTACTCGATGAACGGCATCGTCGCACCGCGCGAGGGCAACCGGCGGCGAGGCTGCCGGCAGGGTGTCTACCCGACGGACAGCGACGACACGTGGGTGGCACTGTCGGTGCGCGACGACGCCGACTGGTCGCGGCTGACGCACCTGATGGATCGCCCCGACCTGGCGGCCGACGATCACGAGGCCTTCGATGAAGCGGTCGCGACCTGGACCCGAACACGGTCGGCCACCAATATCGTTGCCGCCCTTCGGGAACACGGCA
>NZ_DATNJW010000556.1:0-2039 GCF_035603715.1 Mycobacterium sp.
CAACAGTCTTACGGAGGGTGATCTGATCATCGGCCTGAACCGCTCCGCGGTCGGCACCCTCGTCGAGCGGACCAGCCGATTCACCACGCTGCTACATCTGCCGCGTAAGGACGGCTACGGCACGGCTGCGGCGGTCAAGAACGGGCCAGCGTTGTCGGGGTACGGATCGGAATCCGTACGCGACGCGCTCGCGGTTGCGCTGACACCGTTACCGAAGAATCTGCGCAGGTCGGTGACGTGGGACCGGGGCAAGGAATTGGCGCGTCACGCCGAGTTGACTGCAGCAACCGGGATCAGAGTCTACTTCTGCGACCCCTACAGTCCGTGGCAACGAGGGACGAACGAGAATACCAATGGATTGCTGCGGCAATACTTTCCGAAGGGCACCGACCTCACTCGCTATGAGCGCAGAGACGTTCAGGCTGTTGCCGATGCACTCAACAGCCGGCCCCGCAAGACACTCGGGTGGAGAACACCGGCGGAAGTGCTTGCCGACCAACTACACTCGAGTTCACGACACCGTGTTGCGACGACCAGTTGAATCCGCCCTGACTTCCGGCGTCCGAATGATGGATCGCGTCGTCGAGTGGGTGGCCTTGTCGGGCGCGGTAGGCCGCGGCGTGGCGCAGCGCGCGCTCGACGAAATCGGTGTCCTTGCGCAGCGAGCACTCCCAGCCGGGGATCAGCCCGGCGTAGGCGTCGACGACGAACGCGGTGTAGCCGAACCCGCACACCATCGGCACGTAGGTGAAGTCGGCCACGACCAGCAGGTTCGGCGCCGTAACCCGCCACTGCCGGCCCACCAGGTCTGGTGCCCGGGCCGCGGCTGGGTCGCGCTCGGTGGTGCGCGGCGCGCGGCGAGCCCGGGTCGCCCCGCGCCAGCCGTTGGCCCGCATGATCCGTTCCACGGTGCGCCGCGCCACCGGGATGCCCTGGCGCTGCAGGTGCGCCCACATCTTCAGGCTGCCGTACAAGCTCTCCGGCCGGCGTTTCCCGTCGGCGCCGGGTTCGTAGTAGCCGGCCAGGATTTCGGTGATCGTGGTGTCCCACAGCGCCCGTTTCGACGGCGCCGCCAAGCGGTGCGCCCAGTAGGTGCGCGGGGCGATCTGCACGCCGTGCACCCCCAGTGCGTGGCAGATCGGTACGACCCCGAACTTCTCGCGATGCTCGTCAATGAACTCGCAGATCAGCGGTGTCGCGGGTCGCACTCCCGCGCGAAGAAACTTGTTGCGGCCTTGAGGATTTCGATCGTTGATTCGAGCTCGCGATTCTTGCGGCGCAGCTCGCGCAGCTCCCGCCTCTCCTCGCTCGACACGCCCGGCGCCTCACCGGCGTCGATCTCGGTCTGACGCACCCACTTGCGCAGCGTCTCCGGGTTCATCCCCAACCGGCCCGAGACCGCCTTCAGCGAAGCCCACTCCGATTCGTAGTCGTCGCGGTGCTCGCGGACCAGTCGTACCGCCCTGGCCTTGGTGTTCTCGTCGTACCTGATCGACATCGCGCCATCCTTCCAACAAAGGAAGTGCGCATAAAACCGGGGACGGTTCAGACGGACATCGCTGACCGGCAGTGACACGATACTGACGTGGACCGCAGCGGGGATGGTGGCGGTCGACTGATCGTGACGGCGCTGTTGTGTGGATCCTGTGGCGCGCAGTCGAGCCCGACGGCCAAGCTCTGCGGCGAGTGCGGTACGCCACTCACGCGGCCCGCCCAGTCGGCCGAGTACAAGCAAGTGACGGTGCTGTTCGCCGATGTTGTTCATTCGATGGATATCGCTGCTGCGGTCGGTGCGGAGCGGCTGCGCGAGATCATGTCCGACCTGCTGGACTGTTCTACAGCCGTGGTGAAACGCTACGGCGGGACGCTGAGCCAGTTCACGGGCGACGGCATCATGGCGGTCTTCGGTGCACCAGCAGCGTTGGAGGGCCACGCTATTCGTGCCTGTCTGGCGGCCCTCGGTGTCCAGGAAGCGGCCAAGCGGCTTGCCGTCGACGTCCAAGAGCGCGACGGTGTCGAGCTGCAGTTGCGGATCGGCC
>NZ_DATNJW010000557.1:0-2813 GCF_035603715.1 Mycobacterium sp.
TAGGAAACCATCTGCCCGCGTGAATTGAAGCTGCCCGAAGGGCCACCGCCGCCGGGCAAAGTCCCGGGCGGCGTAGCGAACCTTGGTCGCTAGATCTTTGAGAGTTGTCTTGAGTTTCAGGCTGCTTTTGGCAGTAGGCGAGCCCGGTCGATGGTTTCTGTGATGTGAATCTCTATGGTTTGCAAGGCTTTTCGTACCTGCGTTGGTGCCGGTGGTCGGTCGGCGGCGAGCAGCGGGCGTAGCAGCCGGTCGTGGACTTTGGTGTAGAAAATCGCGAACCGCAGCCCGTCGGCGGTAAGCCGGTAGCGGTTCTTGCCCGGGATGCGGGCGATGAGGCCGTTGACCCGTAGCCGGGCCAGGTCGTAGCTGGCCTGATTCATCGAGTAGTTCGCACCGCCGAGCAAGCCGGTCATCAAGGCGCGCAGGCTCTTGTTGGTGATGCCGGTGACGGCGAGCACGCTGGTGCACAACGCGCCGGCCAGGGCCTGGACCCGAGGGTCGCCGAACCGTAAGGCCGGGGCCCTCCGGCCCTCCTCGGTGAGGGTGGGCCGCGCGATCCGCTCAAAGGCTGGACTCGCAAGGAGACAACCCTGGCCGACACGTTCAGTATCCAGCAGGGTGGTGTTGACCGCACGGGCGCGGGCCTGCAGTTCGTCGAGATGGTGCAGCCGGCGCCGACAGCTGAGATCTTCCGGGTCGTTGATCACCGTCTCGATGCGCAGCGCCCGCGCGTCCTTCAAATACTGCTTGATGCGGGAGTGCCGGTAGAAGGCGTTGACGTTGACCTCGGTGCCGTAGCTGACGATCTTGGTTTTGTACTGACCGGCCGCGGGACGTCCGCGCCGCTGGCCGCGTTTGAAGATCAGCTCGATTAGTTCCGGGCGGCCGATGTCGAGGTTGTCGGTGACCAGGGCCTCAAAGAACGCGCGGGCCCGGCGGGGCGCGTCGAACACCAGGGTGCGCGACACCTCGACCTGGCGCATCGACAGCTCCCACCAGTAGCCGGCGGCGCAGTCATGCTCGGTCAGCGGCAGCGGCAGGATCGACCACCACCGCTCGGCGAACACCCGGATCGCGCCGGGCCCGAGCCGGTCGCAGATCGCCTGCAACGCAACAGGATCGGTACAGGCGGCGAACCCGTTGGACAGCTCGGTGAACCCGACGCCCGCCTTGAGGGCCTGCCGCTTGGCCCACTCGTGGCCGTTGACCCAGATCTTCATCGGATACGGGAAGTAGGCGCACACCTTGACGAACGCCGGTCCGAAATCGTCGTCCCAGAGGTAAAAGTAATAACAGGTGACCCGCCGGTCGGCTTTGGTGAACGAGAACCAGACCGCCTTACCGCCGCCCTTCTTGGTCGCGGTGAACACCGGCGCGAACTCCTGCGCAACCCCGATCGCGGCCACCCCAGACCGGCCGGTCGCCGCCTGCCGCGCCAGATATGGCCGCATCCGATCGATCTTGCGGTCGTCCCTCCCGAACCGCACTACCGGAATCCGGTTGTCCTCGGCGAACGACGCCACCGCCCTGCGGAACGCGGTACCGATCTTCTCCATGATCGCCGGCGACGGGATCGGGTAACCCAGATGCGCGGTCAGAAACGACACCACCTGCCCACCCACCTGCAGGTTCGGCACATAGCCGTTCAGATAAATCCGATCCAGGCACTCCACATCCAGGCTCACATGCCCGTCAAGCACATCGTTCACCGTCACCACCGCAGCCATGACCGCCAGCCTGGTCGACTAAGCCGGTCCTGACCAGCGCCCAGCCTCGCGGCGACGCCGCGATCGTCCGAGGGCAGGCTCGGACCGCTCCCCAATCAGCAGCCAACCGCAACGATCCCGCCCAACCCGCCGCCCACCTCGGCGGTCCGAGGCTGGCCTCACTGGTGGTGTGTCCTGGATTTAGCTGATTTTTTCGAGGGCGATTCGACCACGTGCGACCTTAGCGAAGATGGACTCTGCGGTTGCTGTCCACACGTACGGTTTGGGGTCGTGGTTGTGGGCGTCGATGTATTCCTGGATCGAATTGACGAGGTCGGGCACGGAGTGGAAGACCCCGCGCCGCAACGCTTTGTCGGTCAGTTCCCTAAACCAGCGTTCGACGAGATTGAGCCACGACGACGAGGTCGGGGTGAAGTGAAGGTGAAACCGGGGGTGTTTGTCCAGCCACGCGCGGACGTCGTCGTGCTTGTGGGTGGCGTAATTGTCCAGGATCAGGTGGATCTGCAGATCCTTGGGCACCTGCCGGTCGATGGTCTTGAGGAACTTCAACCATTCCTGATGCCGGTGCCGAGGCATGCACTGGCTGATGATCATGCCGGTCAGCACGTCCAGTGCGGCGAACAGGGTGGTCGTGCCATGGCGCTTGTAGTCGTGGGTCATCGTCTCGCCGCGGCCCTTGACCATCGGCAGCGATGCCTGGGTGCGGTCCAGCGCCTGCACGGAGGACTTTTCATCGGCACACAAGACGATCGCCTTCTCTGGCGGATTCAAATAAAGCCCAACGACATCGACCAGCTTCTCCTCGAAGTTCGGATCGTTGGACAGCTTGAACGTCTCGACCCGGTGTGGTTTGAGACCCCGCGCCGACCACACCTGCTGCACCGTCGATTTCGATACCCCGCTCGCCGCGGCCATCGTCCGACACGACCAATGGGTTTCGCCGGCCGGACGGTAGTTCAATGTCAAATCCACGATCTCGTCGATCTTCTCCTGCGGGATCGTCGTCTTCCGACCCCGGCCCTGGCGCACCTGCGCGAACTTGACCAGCCCCTCCTCGGCGAACCGAGTGCGCCACCCGCTGACCGA
>NZ_DATNJW010000558.1:0-2431 GCF_035603715.1 Mycobacterium sp.
CGGCCGCTCGGGCCGCGACTGCGTCGATCACGTCAGCGGTGAGGACCGTCGCGTCAACGGCGCAGACAAACGCCGACGTCGCGCCGGCCTCGGCGGCCGCATGCAGCCCACGGCTGATCGCGGATAGCAAGCCATGCCCGCGCACGTCGTCGCGGACCACCTGCGCCGGAAGGTCCGGCAGCGACTGGCCCGGCGACGACACTACGAAGACCGGTTGACACCGCTGCCCGACGACGCTGACCGCGTGCTCGACCATCGTCGTCGCGGGGGAACCAGGAGCCCGCTTCATGGCCTTCTCACGCCCCTGCCAGGGCGACGCGCCGGCAGCCAACACCACGCCGGCTAGTGAAGCCGGCTTACCCGCAGCCACCATCTCAGTTCACAGTCCAGGTGTCCCGGCCATGCAACAACGATTGCAGCGCGGCACGGTCGAACGGGGTCGACTCGCGCGCGGCGCGGATCTGTGATCGTGCCGCATCGTCGTAGGTGGGCCGGCTGACCTGACGGAAGATACCCATCACGGTGTGCTCCAGGTTTTGCTGGGACAGTCGTGAAAGAGCGTACGCGTAAGCGGAATCGGTCGCATGTGCGTCGTGCACCACGATCTCCTCGACGCGGACGTCGGCGGTCTTGGCCACTTCGAGCGCGAAGCCTGACCGCACCACGCAGTACTCGTCGTTGGCGCCGAACACGATCGGCTCGCCGTGATGAACACTGATCAGCCGCTCCTCGGCGCCTTCTTTACGCAGCGCGTCGAACGAACCGTCGTTGAAGATCGGGCAGTCCTGCAGGATCTCGACCAGCGCCGACCCGCGATGTTCGGCGGCGGCGCGCAGCACCTCGGACAGACCCTTGCGGTCGGAATCCAGCGCGCGGCCAACGAAACTCGCCTCGGCGCCCAGTGCCAACGACACCGGGTTGAACGGCTGGTCCAGCGAGCCCATCGGCGTCGACTTGGTGACCTTTCCGACCTCTGAGGTCGGCGAGTACTGGCCTTTGGTCAGGCCGTAGATCCGGTTGTTGAACAGCAGGATGGTCAGGTTGATGTTGCGGCGAAGCGCGTGGATCAGGTGATTGCCACCGATCGACAACGCGTCCCCATCGCCGGTGACCACCCAGACCGAGAGGTCCTCGCGGGCCAGTGCCAGACCGGTAGCGATCGCGGGCGCGCGGCCGTGGATCGAGTGCAGACCGTAGGTCTCCAGGTAGTAGGGGAATCGGCTCGAGCAACCGATGCCGCTGACGAAGACGATGTTCTCGCGACGTAATCCCAACTCGGGCAAAAAGTTTCGCATCGTGTTGAGGATGACGTAGTCGCCGCACCCGGGACACCAGCGGACTTCTTGATCGCTGGTGAAGTCCTTGGCCTTCTGCGGTTGGTCGGTGGTGGGCACGCGGCTGTGTTTGGACAGGATGTCCGACAGCCCTAAATCCGCGCCGATGAGATCAGTCATGCGTCAGCTCCCGCTCCAACCGTGGCGGCCGCGAGTCTTGCGACCATCGTCTTGTCTTGCTCGATTTCGGCCAGTGTCCCGCCCATCGCGGCGCGGATCAGGCGTCCCACCTCGTCGGCCAGGAAAGCGACACCTTGAACCTTGGTGACCGATTGCACGTCGACCAGATACTTGCCGCGCAGCAGCAGCGCCAGCTGGCCGAGATTCATCTCTGGGCATACCACCTGCGGGTAACGCCGCAGCACCTCGCCCAGGTTGGCCGGGAACGGCCGCAGGTGGCGCAGATGGGCGTGCGCCACCTTGATGTCGTTGCGCCGCGCCCGCCGGCAGGCTTCCCCGATCGGTCCGTACGAGCTGCCCCATCCGATCAGCAGCAGCTCGGCGTCCCCGGTCGGGTCGTCGACCTCCAGGTCGGGGACGGTGATGCCGTCGATCTTGGCCTGGCGCAACCGGACCATGAGATCGTGGTTGACCGGCTCGTAGGAGATGTTGCCCGAACCGTTGGCCGCTTCCAGGCCACCGATGCGGTGCTCGAGGCCCGGTGTGCCCGGAATCGCGAACTGCCGGGCCAGCGTTGCCGGGTCGCGCGCATAAGGCTGGAACGGTTCGTCCGGCTTGGCGAAGTTGTGCTTGATCGGCTGCAGCGAGCCGACGTCCGGGATCTGCCACGGCTCTGAGCCATTGGCGATGGCGCCGTCGGACAGCACGATCACCGGGGTGTGATACGACACCGCGATACGGACCGCCTCGATCGCAGTGGCGAAGCAGTCCGAGGGCGACCGTGGTGCGAGGATCGCGACCGGTGACTCGCCGTTGCGGCCGTACAGGGCCTGCAGCAGGTCGGCTTGCTCGGTCTTGGTAGGCAGCCCGGTCGACGGCCCACCTCGCTGCACGTCGATGACGAGCAGCGGCAGCTCGGTCATCACCGCAAGGCCCAATGCTTCGGACTTCAGCGAAATCCCCGGCCCCGAGGTGCT
>NZ_DATNJW010000559.1:0-10303 GCF_035603715.1 Mycobacterium sp.
CGGAGTGCCGCCGGCCAGCGACGTCGATGCCGTCCAAAGCGGGTAGTCGGGAGCCGGAATCAGCACCTGATCGCCGTTGTCCAGCAAGGCTTGCAGGGTCAGCGTGATGAGCTCCGAAACCCCGTTGCCCAGATACACGTCGTCAACGTCGAAACGTGGGAAGCCGTCGACGAGTTCGTAGCGGGTGACTACCGCGCGTCGCGCAGGAAGGATCCCCTTGGAATCCGAGTAGCCCTGCGCATAGGGCAGCGCCTGGATCATGTCGCGCATGATGACGTCGGGTGCGTCGAAGCCGAACGGCGCCGGGTTGCCAATGTTCAGTTTGAGGATGCGGTGCCCCTCGGCCTCGAGTCGCGCGGCCTGGTCGTGTACCGGTCCGCGGATCTCATAGAGCACGTCCTGCAGCTTCGAGGACTGCGCGAACGTCCGCTGCCGCGGCTGATGCCCCGCGTTCTGCCATGGCAGCTGATGAGTAGTCACATCGACTATGGTGCCACGGCTGTCCAGCTATTTTCTAATTCAACAACCAGCCTGATCAGCGCTTACCCGGTGGGCGGGCGCCGCGAGCGATGCCCAGGCCCTTGACGGGCGCTGCCGGCGGAGCCTGGCCGCCGTCCTCGCCATCGCCTGCAGCGGGTGCGGATTGCGGTTCTTCCTTCGCCTCAGGTTCGGGCTTGGCCTCCGGTTTGGACGCCGGCTCCGGTGCTGCGGAAGGTGCCGGTGCAGCAGCGGTCTTCTTGGCTCCCGGGCGCTTGGCTCCCGCCGCTATCCCCAAACCCTTGACCGGCGCGGCCGGCGCCTTGGCCTCCGGGGCGGCTGCGGGCTCGCTCTTGGCTTCGGGTTGTTGCGCCGGCGCGGATTGTGCTGCGGCTTCTGGTTTCACCACAGTTTTCTTCGCGCCCGGTCGCTTGGCCCCGGCAGCCAGGCCCAAGCCCTTGGCGGGCGCCGCAGGTGCCTTGGCCTCGGGAGCTTTCTCCTCGGTGGCCGACGGCGCCTGCGTGGCTTCAGCTTTGGGTGCTGCCTTCTTGGCTCCGGGCCGCTTGGCGCCACCGGCGATGCCCAAGCCGGTGACTGCCTTGGCGGCCTTGTCCTCGGCAGGCACGGCCGCTTCCGGTTCGGCAGCTTCCGGTTCGGCAGCTTCCTCCTTGGCTGGGGCGGTCGCGGTGGCAGCGGACGCGATAGGTGCGGCCTTCTCGGCATGCTCGGCGGCCTGCTTGGCGGCAGCACCCTTCTGCGGCAACGTGATCGAATCGCGGTCGAGCGACTCGAGCAGCAGCTGCGCCACGTCGCGGACGTCGACGCCTTCGCGTCCGGCGGCCTCCTGACGGTCATTGACGCCGTCGGTGACCATCACCCGGCAGAACGGGCACGCCGTTGCCACGGTGGTGGCACCGGTGGCCAGCGCCTCGTCGACACGCTCGTGGTTGATCCGCTTACCGATGTGTTCTTCCATCCACATCCGCGCACCACCGGCGCCGCAGCAGAAGCTGCGGTCGGCGTGCCGCGGCATCTCCGCGAGCTTTGCGCCCGAGGCGCTGATCAGCTCACGCGGTGCCTCGTAGACCTTGTTGTGGCGGCCCAGGAAGCACGGGTCGTGATAGGTGATGTCCTCGGAGACCGGGCTGACCGGGACCAGCTTCTTGTCGCGCACCAGCCGGTTCAGCAGCTGGGTGTGGTGAAGCACCGAGTAGTTGGCGCCCAGCTGCTTGTATTCACGGCCGAGGGTGTTGAAGCAGTGCGGGCAGGTGACCACGATCTTGCGGTCGACCGTCTCGACACCTTCGAATAGACCGTCCAGAGTCTCGACGGCTTGCTGCGCGAGCTGCTGGAACAGAAATTCGTTTCCGGAGCGACGGGCCGAGTCGCCGTTACAGGTTTCCCCGGTGCCCAGCACCAGGTACTTCACTCCGGCGATGGCGAGCAGTTCGGCGACGGCTTTGGTGGTTTTCTTGGCCTTGTCGTCATAGGCGCCCGCGCAGCCCACCCAGAACAGGTATTCATAACCGTCGAAGCTGTCGACGTCCTCGCCGTAGACCGGCACGTCGAAGTCGACTTCGCTGATCCAGTTGGTGCGGTCGGCAGAGTTCTGGCCCCACGGATTGGCTTTGGTCTCAAGGTTTTTGAACAGCACCGAGAGTTCAGACGGGAACTCCGACTCCATCATGACCTGGTAGCGGCGCATATCGACGATGTGGTCGATGTGCTCGATATCCACCGGGCACTGCTCGACGCACGCGCCGCAGTTCACGCAGGACCACAGCACGTCGGGGTCGATCACCCCGCCCTGTTCGGCGGTGCCGACCAGGGGACGGGCCGCTTGCTCGGGTCCGTGTCCGGGCACGCGGCCGAAACCGGATTCGGGGACGTGGTGGCCCTCTTCGTGGACGGTCTCGAGGTCCAGACCCTCGAGCGGCTCGGTCTTCTTCTCGCCAAGGATGTAGGGAGCCTTGGCCATCCAGTGATCCCGCAGATCCATGATGACGAGCTTGGGGGACAACGGCTTTCCGGTGTTCCAGGCCGGACACTGCGACTGACAGCGCCCACACTCGGTACAGGTGGCGAAGTCGAGGTTGCCCTTCCAGGTGAAGTCCTCGATCTTGCCGCGGCCGAAATTCGCGTCGTCCGGCGGGTTTTCGAAGTCGATTGGCTTGCCGTTGGCTTCGATCGGCAGCAGCGGACCCAGGCCGTCAGGCAGGCGCTTGAAGGTGACGTTGATCGGTGCCAAGAAGATGTGCAGGTGCTTGGAGTGCAACACGATCAGCAGGAAGATCAGCGCCACAGCGATGTGGGCCAGCAGAGCGAACGTCTCAATCCACTCGTTGGCGGCGGCGCCCAGCGGGTGCATCAGCGCGCCCATCGCGTGGGAGAAGAAAGCACCGTTGCCGTACGGCAAAGTGCCGGTGTTCGCCGACGCACCGCGGAAGATCGCGAAGCTGAAGATGACCATGAAGATCATGAACAGGATCAGCCAGGCACCGCCGGTGTGGGAGCCGTAGAACCGCGAGGAACGGCCGTATTCCTTGGGTTCTGAGCGCAACCGGATGATCGCGAACGTCGCGATGCCGGCCAGCACGCTCAACGCGATGAAGTCCTGCAGGAAACCCAGCGCATCCCACCGACCGACGATCGGGATGTGGAAATTGTTCTGGAACAGGGTGCCGTAGGCCTCGACGTAGACCGTGGCGAGGATGAAGAAGCCCCACATGGTGAAGAAGTGCGCCAGCCCCGGGATCGACCATTTCAGCAGCCTGCGCTGGCCGAACACCTCGGAGATCTGCGTCCAGATCCGCGTGCCGACGTCGTCGGTGCGACCGCTGACCGGCTGACCGGAAAGCGTGAGTTTGGCCAGCCACAGCACCCGGCGGGCGGCGAGCAAAGCGATGATCGCGGTCATCCCCAAGCCGACAACCAGTCTGATCAGCATCTGCGTGTGCACGGAGCAACTCCCCAAGACTCGTGTTACTGGTCAGTAACAAACTTTATGTTACTGGTCGGTAACTTACCTACTGCACCTGCTCAAGCCATGTAAGCCTGCTCATAGTGACATTGCCCAAGGGGTTACCGCGACGAAGGATGCCCTAACTTGGCTGCCGTTAATCGCGAAGTGCGCTGCATATGCAGGCGAAGGATTACGGCTCAGAAGTGCGGTATGGGCGGTAACGGGGGCAAATTGCTTCTCCACCAATGGTGCCGGGGATGTTGCGGCGTCCAGGTTGCGGTGTCCTGCGGCGGCACGGGTTCGATGGTCTCGGTCGAGGTGTCCGTCGTGGTTGGAGAGGTCGATGACGGGGTCGGCGACGGGCTGGTGGTGTGCGAGGACGTCGTGGTCGACGAGTGCGTCGTTGCCGGCGTTGGTGCAACACCCCCGCCGCCTCTGGCCAGGATGGCCAAGCCGTAGATGATGATCGCGATCAGAATCACCACCGTCAGGCCCCACAGGGCTAGAACCCATCGTTTGAGATACCAGGGCGATGGGCTTTCGGTGGTGCGGAAGCGTTCTGTCTCGTCGATGTTCGCGTTGCCCCTTGAATAACCGTCGACGTCATACGGCGGTCGATTGCCGCCCACGGCTAAGGCGTCCCGCCGTCGTGGTGATGGTGGTGGTGGCGGCCCTCGTCGACGCTGGTGCTGGTTGTCGGGGTCGTGGGGGGCTCCGTGGTCGTCGGTGGGACGGTCATGGTGGTCGTTGGAGCCGGAGCCACCGGCTCGGTGGTCGTCGGCGCCTCGGTCGTGGTGGTCGTGACCCCGGTGGGCGTCGTCGGTGACGTGGGAGTTTGTGTCGGACCGCCACTTCCATGGGTCTGGTCGGCGAGAAAGTACAGAGCCAGTCCGAGCAGGATCGCTGCGAACAGGCCCAAGGCGACTAGCACAATCGGATTGCGATACCAGGGCGGTCGGTGCTTGGGCTCGTGCCCGTCGTCGCCGGATTCGCTGTAGTCGTAGTAACCGGTCGGCGCTTCGCTGGGGTCGTCTGGAGGTCCGTAGCCCGTCACGTGCTCCGATCCTAGCGGTGGAACCTGGCAGCTTGCCGCGAAGGCTTGAGCGGCGGCGACCTAGAAGAGGCCGGGCGGCAGGTGCGGTAAGTGGAAGTGGTGGTGATGTCGCGGCGGCTCAGTGGGGGCAGGGGAGTAAGTGTTCTGCGGCGGCGCCTCTTCGGGGGTCTGCTCGGGCGTCTCCGGTGGCGGCGTCTCGCTGCTTGACGATGACGGCGGAGGAGTCGTGGTCGTCGTCGGTGAGGTGGTCGACGACCGCGTGTGCGAGGTGGAGGGCGTGGTCGTGGCCGGAGCACCGCCCCCGCCGCCGCGGGACAATTCGACGAGGCCGTAGATGATCAAGGTGAGCAGGAGTGCCAGCGCCAGCGCCCACAAGGCCAGCAACACGCGATTGCGGTACCACGGGTCTGGCGCGAAGTCGGGTTCAGCGGAGTCGGCGGCGTTGTCCAGCTCGTCAACATCCACCAGCGAATCGACCGCCCCGTAATTGGCCATCCGGGTCGGCCGATCGCTCGGGTCGTCTGGAACGCCAGCCACGACCCGATGCTACGTCAGAGCTGTCGTTGCACCTCGTCGGCGAAAAGCTGCAGGTGCTCGAGGTCGGACAGGTCCAGCAGCTGCAGATATACCCGCTGCAGGCCGATTTCGGTGAACGGCCCGAGCTGGTCGACGATCTGGGCAGGCGTGCCAGCCAGCGGCGAGTTGGACCGCAGTTCGTCGACCTCGCGTCCGATGGCGGCGGCCCGTCGGGCGATCTCCGCCTCGTCGCGTCCGGCGCACACCACGAAGGCCGCGGAGTACGTCATTGAATCGGCGGGCCGGCCGACCGCGTCGACCGCCTCGCGGACCCGCTCGAAATGAGTCTCGATGGTGTCCGGCGGCGCGAACGGCGCGTTGAACTCGTCGGCGAAGGTAGCGGCCAGCCGCGGCGTCTTCCTGGCGCCCAATCCCCCGATGATGATCGGCGGATGGGGTCGCTGCACCGGCTTGGGCAGCGCGGGCGAATCATTGACGGCGTAGTGCGCACCCGCGTAGTCGAACGTTTCGCCGACCGGCGCGGTCCACAACCCGGTGATCAGCTCGAGCTGCTCGGTGAGCCGGGCGAATCGCTCGCGCAGCGGTGGAAACGGGATCGCGTAAGCCAGGTGCTCCTCTTCGAACCAGCCGGCGCCGATGCCCAATTCGACTCGCCCGTTGCTCATTTCGTCGACCTGGGCCACCGAGATGGCCAGCGGTCCGGGATAGCGGAACGTCGCCGAGGTGACCAGGGTGCCGAGCCGGATCGACGACGTCTCCCGGGCGATGCCGCCCAGCGTCACCCAGGAGTCGGTCGGGCCGGGCCGCCCTTCGCCGCTCATCGCCATGTAGTGATCGGACCGGAAGAACGCCGAAAAACCCAGCGATTCGGCGGCTTGCGCGACCGCCAGCTGGTCGGAGTAGCTGGCGCCTTGCTGCGGTTCAACAAATACCCGAAAGTCCACGAGCGCCAGACTATGCGTGCCCCCGATGAGTATCGACTGGAGCTGGAGTCTGTGTAGAGATGAGCAGAATCAATCTTTCGATGTCGATATCCGCCGACGGCTACGTCGCGGGACCCGGTCAATGCCAGGACCACCCGCTCGGCGTCGGCGGTGAAACCCTGCACGACTGGCACCTCGGCGATACCAAGGATCATCCGGTCAATCGACAGGTGGTCTCGGAGATGTTGGACGGCATGGGGGCAACGATCATGGGCCGCAACATGTTCGGGCCGGTTCGTGGGCCGTGGGGCAACTCGGATTGGCAGGGGTGGTGGGGCGATACACCGCCGTATCACTGCCCCGTGTTTGTGCTGACCCACCACAAGCACGACCCGATCGAGATGCAGGGCGGGACGACGTTTCATTTCGTCACCGACGGAATCGAGACAGCGTACGCCCAGGCCGTGGCCGCGGCAGGTGGCCGCTCGATCTCGATCGCGGGGGGAGCCTCGTGTGCCCGGCAGGCGATCGCCGCAGGTCTTGTCGACGAGATCGACCTTCAGGTGAACTCGGTGATCCTCGGCTCGGGTGAGCGCCTCTTCGACGGTTTCGAGGCAGGCAAGCCCGCCTTGGAACTCGACAGGGTGCTCGAGGCTCCGGGCGTTGTTCACCTGCGCTACCGCATTTTTCGATGAACCGAGCCGACCGACCGTCGAGATGGTTAGGTCAGCGGTGTGAATTCCTTCGCGAAGTTTTTCCGTGACACCGTCGCGGTCCGGATCTTGGTCTCGGTGGTGCTCGGAGTCGCCGTTGCTCTGGTGGTGGGCAACACGGTCGGCTGGCGATTCGCGCTGGCGGGCTGGGTGGCCGCTGCCGCGCTGTACGTGGTCTGGACACAGCGCATCCTGAGCGGAATGGATGCCGAGCAGACGTGCAGATGGGTCACGCGGGAGGACCCGACCCGGTGGGTCGCCGACGTCGTCATTCTGACCGCCAGCCTTGCGAGCCTGGTCGGTGTCGGTTACGTGGTCGCCGCCGGATCGAAGCTAGCCGGCAGCGGCGCATTGGAAGCCGCACTCGTCGGGATTCTCACCGTCGGCGCATCCTGGTTCGCAGTACACACATTGTTTACCGTGCACTATGCGCGGCTTTACTACTCAGATGAACCTGGCGGCATCAACTTTCACGACCCGAACCCGCCGCGTTTCCGGGATTTCGCCTATCTCGCCTACACCGTCGGGATGACGTTTCAGGTCTCCGACACCGAGATCTGTTTGACCTCGATCAGGGCGACGGTGCTGCGGCACGCGCTGTTGTCGTATCTGCTTGGCGCTGTGGTGCTGGCCGTCACGATCAACTTGATTGCGGGGCTCGGCTCCAGAGTCTGATCGCTATTGGCCGAAAGCCAAGTCGCTCAGACGGTGTCGACCTTTTCGATGCTGACGAGACTGCTTGGCCGTTTGCCTGTCATGCGCGCTCGGCCGTCATGTTCATCTCGATCCAGCCCTGGCACGGGCCGCTCAAGATGTCGGTGTGCATGACGCCGGCAAGTGTTCCGTCGGCTTGGGGCGTGTAGCGAACATTGGATCGGGCCGGAGCCCATTGGATGGTGGTGTCGTGCATCATGCAGTCCCACTGGAACTCGCTGACTTGCGTCCAGGACGACCCATCCCAGGTGAACTGAACCGGTTGCGGAACCGTCGGATTGCTCGGCGCAGGGCCGCTAATGATTGTGGCGACGCACTTTCCGCTCGTGCAGCTCGAGCGGAACCCGTAGGTCTCGGTGTGCTGGCTCTCAGGATCACTGGCCGCCATGCTGGTCCCATCCTTTGGACCAACCATGAACGTGATCGCGTACTCGCCGTTCCAGGACGGAGTGTCGGCGGAGGCAGTTTGCGGAAGCGACAGGGCGATCGCGAGCGGCACGGTGCACAAACCGACGAGAGTGCTCAGACAGTCTGGGGCCATGGGTCTGTCCTCTCGGCTCGCAACGGCTTTGGAACTAGGATGCGCCGTGACAACCCTGAATGCACACACACAGGCATAATCACTCGGATACCGCCGAATGCGGCGCACTATGCGGAAGACGGTGTTGGGGAAGGTTAAGTCAGTCGATGTCTACACCCGGTGTTCGGGCTTTTGCGCGCTACCCGCGCGCCGAATCGCAGCGGCGATATGGCGCATGCTGGCTAGTGGTGACACGATGTCGGCGTAAGCGATGCTCATGACCGCAGCAGGGCCATATTCACGGCGACGACATGACCGCAGCAGAGTTCCGGTGCTGGTCGTGTAGCGCCGAGAAGTACAAGCAAGAGACGGTGCCATCTGTGCGAAAAGCAATTGCTGTTGGAGTTGTCTTGCTTACCCTCGCGGCTTCCTCGTGTGGCAATGCATCGCACACAGCGCAAAGGGACAGCGGGCAGGCAACGCCGGCGGCAGTTGCGGTTCCCGCGTCTACGCCAGCGCCAGATTCCCCTCCCGCGCCTGCGTCGTCGGCGCCCGATGCGGCTCCCCCACCGGAATTCGCAACGGTCTCCAAGCTGATGAACGATGCGATTGCGGCAAGCACGGTCCCAGGTGGCGTGGTGGTGATCGGGCATGGTGGCAAGGTCGTCTTCCATCAGGCTTATGGCTCGCGCAAGCTTGCCGGCGAACCGGGGTTAGATGGGTCGCCCGCACCTGCGGAGCCGATGACCGAAGACACGATCTTCGACATGGCGTCGTTGACGAAGTGCCTCGCCACAGCGACCGCGGTCATGCAGCTATACGAACAAGGCAAGATTCAATTCGACGATCCCGTGCAGAAGTACTTGCCTGACTTCAACACAGCCAACGATCCCCAGCGTGCAAAGGTGACGGTCCGCATGTTGCTGACCCACACTTCAGGCGAACCGGAAGACGTACGCCTCGATGATCCGTGGGGGTTGGACGGAGCCAACAAATCAGAAGGCATTCGCCGTGCCCTCACCACGCCGCTGGAGTCGCCTCCCGGTGAGTATTTCAACTACGCCGACATCAACTTCATTCTGCTTGGTGCGCTGATCGAGAAACTCACCGGTGAGCCTGAAGACGATTACGTTCAGCAGAATGTCTTTGCGCCACTTGGCATGACAGAAACCCGCTATCTTCCGCCTGCCAAAGCATGTGGTCCACACGTGACCCGAGGATCCGCGGTAGCCTGGGCGCCTGCGCCAATCGGCGGCATGCCGGGCGTTTGTCCTGGGGATACGTGGAGCACGAGTCTGTTGTCGCGCGTCGCACCTACGACACATGACGACGAAAGCAGGAACGATCCGGGCAAGAATCCCGATTTTGATTTCCTTCTTCGGGGCAGTGTGTTTGACCCGACGACGCGCCGCATGGGCGGGGTGGCCGGACATGCCGGGGTGTTCTCGACCGCGCACGATGCCAGCCTCTATGCGCAGGCGCTGCTTGATCGGCTCGCAGGCCGCCCGAGCAAGTTCCCACTGAAGCAGGCGACGTTGGAGTTGATGACATCTCCCCAGCAGCCCGGGAATACCGCTGGGCAAGTCGAAGCGGCGAACGATGCCACCCAAGAAGCCATCGCGAAGACACCAAACACATATGATCGGCTGCTCGCTCCGCACTATCCGGCGATCAGGGGACAAAACCTACGTGGCTTCGGCTGGGATATCGATACCGCCTATTCCGGCACGCGAGGCATGATCTTTCCGATCGGCAGCTTCGGACACACTGGATTTACCGGAACCTCGCTGTGGATGGATCCACGCTCGGATAGCTACGTCATTCTGCTCACGAGCGCGATCGACCCGCGAGACGATCCACCGATCGCGTACCTGCGAGGTGATGTGGCTACGGCGGCAGCCCTGGCCCTGCAATGAGCAGGCAACGGCCCAGCGGGCGCAACCGGCTTGTGGCCTCGGTGGGCATCGTCGCCGGTGTAGTGGTTATTGCGGTCGTGGTCTTCATTTCTGGCTGCAGTCTGGGCATTTCGTCGCGCGGCGACCACCACGCTGACCCAGCGATGAAGCCCGGCGGTGCGATGGGCCCGGTTGGGACGACGGGACCCGGTCAGCCGCCACCCAGCGCCTTTGTCACCGTTTCGGTGGCCACAGTGTGGACCACGCCGCAAAGCCCGCGTCCCGTCGACCATGCCGCCCTGACAAATCCGGTCGATATTCGCCGCTGGCTGTCGGCTATGACCCCGGCCCAGCAGCAAGCGCTCACCTCGGACAATCTCACCCAGACGCAGGCCCTCTTCGGCGACCGTGTCTTCGTGGTGGGGCAGCAGGGCGACTGGGACGAAGTACTGGTCCCCGGCCAGCCCACACCGAAGAACGCGCTGGGCTACCCAGGCTGGACTCCCAA
>NZ_DATNJW010000560.1:0-4036 GCF_035603715.1 Mycobacterium sp.
GGGTTAGCCGACATCAACTCGTTGCAACCAGGCGTCGAGTCGGCGCCCGGAGGCACGGGCGTTACCGGCATGATCACGCCGCAGCCGCCGGTGCCGGCACCCGCACCGGTGGGCGTGCCGAGCGTGGGCGTTTCGGTGAACACCACTGGCAGCACACTGGTCGGCAAGCTGTCCGTCCCGCCGACGTGGACAGCGGCAGCGCAGGTCGCCAACCACAGCGGGGTGACCTACGCCGGTGGCGGCTGGACCAATGCGGTCGGCCCGACCGGCGGCGGTACCGGAGCCGTCCCGGCCGGCATGCCCGGTATGCCGGGTGCGTCCGGCGCCAGGTCTGGCGGTTTCGGTCACGGCCCCCGTTACGGAAACCGCCTGACCGTCATGGGGCGTCCGCTGTCGGGTGGCTGATCTCTAGCGTCGTTCCAGCAGCTGCAGCAGGTAGGTGCCGTAGCCGGATTTCAGCAGGGATTCGGCGCGGCGGGCCAGCTGTGCGTCGTCGATGAAGCCCATCCGCCATGCGACTTCTTCGGGGACGCTGACTTTCAGACCTTGCCGACGTTCGAGTGTGCGGATGTAGTCACCGGCATCAGCCAACGAGTCGAATGTCCCGGTGTCTAGCCAGGCTGTGCCGCGCGCGAGCACGTCGACGACTAGCCGACCCTGATTGAGATAGGTCCGGTTCACGTCGGTGATCTCGTATTCGCCGCGCGCAGAGGGCTTTAGGCTCCGGGCAATCTCGATCACGTCGTTGTCGTAGAAGTACAAACCCGGCACCGCGTAGTTGGATTTCGGCGTGGCCGGTTTTTCTTCGATCGACAACGCGATGCCATCCGGGCTGAAGTCGACGACACCGTATGCCGACGGGTTGGCTACCCAGTAGGCGAAAATCGCTCCCCCGTCTATTTCTTGATGACGCCTGAGGTTGGTGCCCAGCCCGGGTCCGTAGAAGATGTTGTCGCCCAACGCCAAAGCCACCGAGTCGGAGCCGATGTGGCCGGCGCTGATGACGAACGCCTGGGCCAGACCCTCGGGATGACCTTGTACCGCGTAGCTGATGTTGATGCCGAATTGGCTGCCGTCACCGAGAATTCGTTCGAATGCGGCCGCATCCGGAACGGTGGTGATCACCTGGATGTCGCGAATCCCGGCCATCATCAGCGTGGACAGCGGGTAGTAGATCATCGGCTTGTCGTAGACCGGCAACAGTTGCTTGCTGACGCCCATCGTGATCGGGTACAACCGCGTACCCGAACCGCCGGCCAGGATGATTCCTCGCATCTATCACTCCTCAGTCGACGAGGTCCGCGTTGGTCAGTTCGGTGGCAGCGAGCGCCGCCGCCAGGGTGTCATGACGAAAAACCGAGGTGACATGGTCGTGCACCACACGGAAGGCAGACGCAATGGTGGAGTCGGATTCGCCTGAGCCGCCGATCTTCTGTTCGACGACGACGACTCCGTCGTGGACGAATATCTTGCCGACTTCGGCGTGGGGAGGGTGGGCCGACGCCCAGTCCCGCAACGCGGCATGGCCTTGGGCGGCCCCATGCGCATCGCCGACTTCGATGTCCTCGCTGGACAGGGCCAGCAGGGTGTCGAGGTCAGACGCGTTCAATGCGTCATGCCAAGCCAGCACGGTGGCCATCTCCGATGTGGTCATGGTGTAGAAAGGTACCGCGTGGGCCTAGAAGGGCGTGCGGCCGAGCCAGTTCTGCCATATTGACGCGTCGCCGGATACCGCGATGTCGGTGTCTTCTAACCTGACTCGCCGGACCAGTGCCAGTAGCAGGTTGACGGCGCCACCGCGCAGCACCACTGAGCCGTCTTGGACGCCGTGCGACCACGAAATGCGGTCGGCGTCTCCGCGGATCGTCCACTGGCCGGCGATACCCACGCCGGGATCGGTGGCGCACAAACCCACAGTGTGGCCGTCCTGCAGCGGAATTGGCGCGTCGTCGCGACCGGCCTCACTCGCGACCCGCTCGAGCCATTCGCCGATACCGTCGGCGGCCAACTCGGGCGAAAGCGCGTACTCCAGCCCGAGCGCAAGTGCGCCGTCGGCGCGGTGCACCGTCGCCTCATGGAGTCGGCGTCGCGCCCACCAGTAAGCCGGGCGCGGGCCCAGGAAAGTCCAGACCGGGGTTTCCACCCCGATGTCTTCGATCGCATCGATCAACAGCTGCGCCCCGCCGTGCAGCCAGTCGATCGCCTGGCCAGGGTCGGGCGGCGGCCTGCCGTTCTCGACCGTCCGCGGATCCAGGTAACCATCGATGCGGTCGGCGATAATCTGCGCGGCCCAGCGATCACCGCGGCCGACGTGCCGCAGCAGGTGGGTGAGACTCCAACCGGGACATGTCGGTATCGGTGTCGACGGTTCGCCGCTACGGATTACCTCGCCGAAGGCGCGATTCTGCTCTAAGAGCTCGACCGCATAGTCCACGCCGTCAGGCTACGCGCCGACCCAAGCAGTGCACGCGCCAACCGGCCTGTTGCCACTTCCGCACGTCGAGGCAGTTGCGGCCGTCGACGACGACGCGGGAGCGCACCCGGTCAGCGAGCTGACTGGGATCGAGATCGACGAATTCCTGCCACTCGGTCAGCACCAGGACCGCGTCGGCGCGGTCACACGCTTCCTCCACCGAGACCGCGTAATTCAGCGTGGGATACAGCCGCTGGGCGTTCTCCAGTGCCTTGGGGTCGTACACGTTGACCGCGGCCCCGTTCAGTTGCAGCTGGCCGGCGACATTGAGCGCGGGCGAGTCACGCACGTCGTCGGATTCGGGCTTGAACGCGGCGCCGAGCACCGCGATGTTCGCGCCCAGCAGCGAGCCGCCGCATGCGTTGGTGGCGATTGCGACCATCTTGGTACGGCGACGCATGTTGATGTTGTCGACTTCGCGCAGGAAGGTCAACGCTTGGTCGGCGCCGAGCTCGCCGGCGCGCGCCATGAAGGCTCGGATGTCTTTCGGCAGGCAGCCACCGCCAAAGCCCAAGCCGGCGTTGAGGAATCGGCGTCCGATCCGGGGATCGTGCCCGAGCGCGTCGGCCAACAGTGTGACATCGGCGCCGGCGGCTTCGCATACCTCGGAGATCGCGTTGATGAACGAGATCTTGGTCGCCAGAAAGGCGTTTGCGGAGACCTTGACCAGCTCCGCGGTCTGCAGATCGGTCACCAGGAACGGCACCTCGGCGTCGAGCATCGGCGCGTACAGCTCACGGATCGCGGTCTCGGCGCGTGTCGAACCATCCTGGACACCAAGCACAATACGGTCGGGATGTAGCGTGTCGTGGATCGCGAACCCCTCGCGCAAAAACTCCGGGTTCCATGCGACTTCGATGTCGACACCCGGACGCGCCGCGCCGCGGACTCGTTGGACAAGTTCGGCAGCGGTCCCGACCGGAACCGTGGACTTCCCGACGATCACCGCCGACCGTGTCAAACGCGGTGCGAGCGTGTCGATTACGGCGTGGACGTGGCTCAGGTCGGCACCGTACTCACCCCGCTTCTGCGGAGTGCCAACCCCGAGGAAATGCACATCGGCGAAGTCGGCAGCCAGGTCGTAGTCGGTGGTGAATCGAAGACGACCCGCTGCGATGTTGTCCCGCAACATCTTTCGCAGACCGGGCTCGTAGAATGGAACATCGCCCGCAGCCAGCTTGGCGACCTTACCGGGATCGATGTCGACACCGACGACTTCGTGCCCCAGTTCGGCCATCCCCGCAGCGTGGGTAGCACCCAGATAACCCGTACCAAAAACGGTGCACCTCATACACCCGTGTGTAAGTTGCCGCAATGAGCTAACGGCATCGCTCTTCTGATCGGGGGGCAAACGCCAGGTGACGGTTTACCGTCGGAGGTCAAAAACCCAGGCCAGGCAAGCCAAATCAGTGACCGAAGCCACCGTGACCCCCGCCACCATGGCCGCCGCCGAAGCCGCCACCACCGCCGAAGCCGCCTCCACCGCTGCCGTGGCCGCCTCCGGGGAACCCGCCGCCACCGCCGGGATAGCCGCCACCGCCGGGATAGCCGCCACCGCCACCG
>NZ_DATNJW010000561.1:0-3701 GCF_035603715.1 Mycobacterium sp.
CTTGACCCCGATCACGCTCGGTTCCTCAGCCAACCTGCGCGTCGGCCAGGACGTGGTGGCCATCGGCTCGCCGCTGGGGCTGGAGGGCACCGTCACCACCGGCATCATCAGCGCGCTGAACCGGCCGGTGGCCGCGGGCGGCGACATCAAGAACCAGAACACCGTGCTCGACGCGATCCAGACCGACGCCGCGATCAACCCTGGCAACTCGGGCGGTGCGCTGGTCAACATGAACGGCGAGCTGGTCGGTATCAACTCGGCGATCGCCACACTCGGCGGTGACTCGCCCGACGCGCAGAGCGGCTCGATCGGTCTCGGCTTTGCGATTCCGGTCGATCAGGCCAAGCGCATCGCCGACGAGCTGATCAGTTCCGGTACCGCGCAGCACGCCTCGCTGGGCGTGCAGGTCACCAGCGATAAGGAAACGCCCGGCGCCAAGGTTGTCGAGGTGGTGCCGAACGGCGCCGCAGCGGCCGCCGGTATGCCGGGCAACGTGGTGGTCACCAAGGTCGACGACCGCACCGTCAACAGCGCCGACGCGTTGGTCGCCGCCGTGCGATCCAAGGCGCCCGGCGACAAAGTCACGCTGACCTACAAGGACCCGTCTGGTGAAACCAAGAAGGTCCAGGTCACGTTGGGCAAGGCCCAGCAGTGATGAGAGCCGCCGCGCCGTGGTCGGAGTCCAGATATACGGTTGCAACCATGGAAGAGCGCGCGGACTTGGTCGGCAGGGCACTTGTCGTTGTTGTTGACGATCGGACCGCCCACGGGGACGAGGATCACAGCGGTCCGTTGGTCACCGAGTTGCTCACCGAAGCCGGGTTCGTTGTCGACGGCGTGATAGCCGTCGCCGGTGACGAGGTGGAGATCCGCAACGCGCTCAACACGGCGGTGATCGGGGGAGTGGACCTGGTCGTGTCGGTTGGCGGCACCGGCGTGACTCCCCGCGACGTCACCCCCGAAGCGACGCTGGACATCCTCGACCGCGAAGTTCTCGGCATCGCCGAAGCCATCCGGGCATCGGGGCTGTCTGCGGGCATCATCGAAGCGGGGCTGTCACGCGGTCTGGCCGGCATCTCCGGCAGCACCCTGGTGGTCAATCTCGCCGGCTCGCGATTCGCAGTGCGCGACGGCATGGCGACGCTGAATCCGTTGGCGGCCCAGATCATCGGGCAGCTCTCCAGCCTGGAGATCTGACGCTGAGCAGGCCCGCCGCTGACGATCCGGGCGCGATTCACCGGGTATTCGGGACAGAGCTCCCGCAGGAGTCGTCAGACGAGCGTGATCCGCACGCGAGTCGAGACGCCGACGATCGTGAGCAGTGGCTGCGGGACAACGTGCCCCCACACCACACTTGATGCGCCGGCCGGATGGCGATGTTACGGCCCGAACACCCTTGCATGACTAATTCGCCGCAATTGGCGCGGATGTCGATGAGCGGTCTTAACGTCATTCCAGGGTGATCGTCCGCCCTGTTGATTCCTGCTCACAGGAGGTTGGCTCGGGTGCTCAAAGGCTTCAAGAATTTCGTCATGCGCGAGGACGTCATTACCGTCGCCGTCGGTTTGGTTGTGGCATTGGCTTTCTCAAATCTGGTCAAGTCGTTTACCGAAACCGTGATCGACCCGCTGGTGGCGGCGATGCAGCCCGGCACCAAGCTCGGGTTGGGCTATCAGCTCGGCGATGCCGGCAACAAGGCAACCTTCATCGACCTCGGGTCCTTCATCGGCGCGATCATCTACTTCGTGGTCTTCATGACCACCGTCTACTTCGCGATCGTGGTGCCCTATCGGCAGATCCAGAAGCGGCGCGGTGTGACGGTATTCGGTGAGCCGCCGGCGACCAAGGCATGTACGGAATGCTGCTCGGACATCCCTGAGGCCGCGCACAAGTGCAAGTTCTGTACCAGCGAGCAGTCGGCCCCGCCGGCTTGATCCCGGTTAGTGCAGCGTGAGCGTCACGGTCTGGACTAAGGCGGCGCCGGCCACCGCATTAGCCGAAGTGGCCGGCAGCGCGACGAGTACCACCCGATCGTTGGTCGCGGTCTGAGCTTTCTGCTTTGCCGAGACCGACACCACGATCGCGTCGGTGGCGACGACATGCGGGTTGGCTTGCGAACTGTTCTCCGACGCGGCCACGACGTCGACGACATCACCCGGTCGCACCAAGTCGATTAGTGCGCTGTCTGCCGGATGTACCGGCACTATCCGGGCATCGGGCCCTGCGGCCGACTCCGCGAGTCGGCGGCCCAGTAGCCGGACGTCGGTGAGCACTTCGCCGCGCCGCGCCGGCCCCGCCAGCGTCGAGCCGACGACCGCGCCCACATCCGACTGCGATCCATCGGGAACTGTTGGGACCAACCGAGTTTCGAGGCGAAGGTCATCTGCGGTCAGCGCGTTGCCGGGGCTGAGGTCACGCGCGGCCACCACGACATGCGCGCGGTCGCCGTCGGGATCGGGCCGCAACGCGGCAACGCCGGCCAGTACCACCAGCCCGCCCGCCGCAATGCGACGGGCCAACACGGTGCGGGACCAGTCCGGGCGCAACCACTGCGAAATCCGGTCAGGCAAAGACGGATTCAGTGATTTCGGGGAATCTCCCACTCGCCGACAATAGGCCCGGCAGCACAGTAGGTGCGGCCGCCGAACGACCGCCTGTGGATAACCGGCTAGCTGGAGGTGGTCGCGGTCGACTTCGACGAGGACGAGGAGTCGGACTTCTCACTCGAGGAGCTCGACGAGCTGCTGGACTTCTCCGAAGAGCTGGATGTGTCGCTCGAACCGGAGCCCTCGGAACTCGACGACGAACTCGACTTGGCCGAGCCGTTACTCGAGCTCTTGGCCGACTCGCGACTGTCGTTGCGGTAGAAGCCGCTGCCCTTGAACACCACCCCGACCGAGCCGAACAGTTTGCGCAGCCGACCCGAGCACTTCTCGCACGTGGTCAGCGCATCTTCACTGAATGCCTGGACCGCATCGAAGCGATCGTCGCACTCGGTGCAGGCATAGCTGTAAGTCGGCACACAAACCTCCGTGATGGTCTAAACGCTTAGCACTCTACCGTCTCAAGTGCTAGAACCGCCATGTGGCGCGTGTCATTCCCGCTCGAAGCGGCCGCATCCCGAACACATGAGTATTGCGCTACTGAAGCGATTTCCCTGGCCGCGCCAGACACTTTCTTTAGCCCTTCGACACGGTCGGGCACTCAACAATCGGGAGCAGATATGTTGATCGCAATTGTCAACCAGTCGACGTTGGTGTCGGACCAAGACGTCGCCACCATGACCCAGGCCATCGCGGCCCAGGTCAAATTGGATGTCGCACCGCTGTGGGACCGGTCTCCCGCGGCGGTGATTTTCTACACCGACCCCAAGAACGTGCCCGTGGCGGCGCACGGCATCGCTGTGGTCGACACGATCAAAGATCAACCCTCGGGTGTGCTCGGCTACCACACCGAGGACCCGGGCGGGAAGTTGTGGGGTGTGGTCGCCGCCAAGCCGGAACTCGACAATGGCGGCAAGGCGACGACGGGTGACTGGAGTGTCTCCAGCGTCCTGTCTCACGAAGTGCTCGAGATGTATATCGATCCCAATTGCAACCTGTGGGCGAACGACGGTCGTGGCAAGGCCTACAGCTTCGAAGTCTGCGACCCAGTCGAGGCTCCGACCTACGTCGTCAACGGCGTTTCGGTCTCCAACTTCG
>NZ_DATNJW010000562.1:0-25070 GCF_035603715.1 Mycobacterium sp.
GTTTCGACGCGGGATTCTTCGGCGTGGCACCAAGCGAAGCGCTGGCCACCGACCCGCAGCATCGCATGCTGCTGGAGTTGTCCTGGGAAGCCTTGGAGCGGGCCGGAATTGACCCGACCGCGTTGCGGGGCAGCGCCACCGGCGTGTTCGCCGGCATCATCGCGCAGGGCTACGGCATGCTCGCCGAAGAGATCGAGGGCTACCGGCTGACCGGTATGACGTCCAGCGTCGCGACCGGCCGGGTGGCCTATGTGCTGGGTCTGGAAGGCCCGGCGGTGTCGGTGGACACCGCGTGCTCGTCGTCGTTGGTGGCACTGCATATGGCAGTGCAGTCGCTGCGGTCGGGGGAGTGCGATCTGGCACTGGCCGGTGGCGCGACCGTCAACGCCACGCCAACGGTTTTCGTCGAATTCAGCCGGCACCGGGGCCTGTCTCCGGATGGCCGGTGCAAGCCCTTCGCGAATGCGGCCGACGGCGTCGGCTGGTCCGAGGGCGGCGGAATGCTGGTGGTGGAACGGCTTTCGGATGCCCAGCGGTTGGGTCATCGGGTGCTCGCGTTGGTGCGCGGTACGGCGGTAAACCAGGACGGCGCTTCCAATGGGCTCACCGCACCCAACGGTCCTTCCCAGCAGCGGGTGGTGCGCACAGCGTTGGCCAACGCCGGGCTGAGCGCCGGAGAAGTGGACGTGGTCGAGGCCCACGGCACCGGAACGACATTGGGCGACCCGATCGAGGCTCAGGCGCTGCTGGCCACCTACGGCCAAGATCGCGCCGAGGCTGGAAAACCCTTGTGGCTGGGGTCGATCAAATCGAACATGGGTCACACGCAGGCCGCCGCCGGCGTGGCCGGTGTGATCAAGATGGTCCAGGCGATGCACCACGAGGTGCTGCCGGCAACTTTGCACGTGGATGTGCCCAGCCCGCATGTGGATTGGTCGGCGGGTGCGGTGTCGTTGTTGACCGAAGCCCAATCGTGGCCCGCCAATGGTCGGGCCCGGCGTGCCGGGGTGTCATCGTTTGGCATCAGCGGCACCAACGCGCACGTGATCATCGAGGAGTGCCCGCCGGCTGAGCCCACCGAGAGCGCTCCGCAACCGCCGGTGGTGCCGTGGGTGGTGTCGGCCAAGAGTGCAGCGGCACTGGCGGCGCAGGCCGCTCGGCTGGCCGAATCCATCGGTGTCCGTGAGCAATTGGGCATCGCCGATGTTGGATGGTCGTTGGCGGGGCGGTCGACCTTCGAGCATCGCGCGGTCGTGCTCGGCCGCGATCGCGGCCAGTTGCTGGCCGGACTCGCCGAGCTGGCCGACGGAACGCCCGGCGGCTCGGTGATCACCGGCCACGCGGCACCCGCGGGCAAGACCGTCTTCGTCTTCCCCGGCCAGGGCTCGCAGTGGATCGGGATGGGCGTCGAATTGCTGGACTCCGCGCCAGTTTTCGCTGCCCAGATGAACGCCTGCGCGGAGGCGTTCGCTGAGTTCGTCGACTGGTCGTTGATCGACGTACTGCGCGGCGCGTCGGGCGCACCGGGCTTGGACCGCGTCGACGTCGTCCAGCCGGCGCTGTTCGCGGTGATGGTCTCGTTGGCCGAATTGTGGCGGTCGATCGGGGTACGTCCGGACGCCGTCATCGGTCACTCGCAGGGCGAGATCGCCGCGGCCTATGTCGCTGGCGCCTTGTCGCTGCGCGACGCCGCACGGGTGGTCACCCTGCGCAGCAAACTGCTGTTGGCGCTGTCCGGCCGCGGCGGGATGGCCTCGCTGGCATGTGGAACCGATCAAGTGCGAGAGCTGTTGGCGCCGTACGGCGATCGGATCAGCATCGCCGCGATCAACGGGCGATCTGCGGTCGTGCTGTCCGGTGAGGTGGCCGCCCTCGACGAGATCGTCGCCCAGTGCACCGAGCGTGAACTCCGGGCCCGCCGCATCGACGTCGACTACGCATCGCACTCTGTCGCCGTCGACGCGATCCGCGAGCAGCTCGCCACGGCGCTGGCAGGTATCGAACCGCAGTCGGCGCGCACCGTGTTCTTCTCCACGGTCACCGGCGGGACCCTGGATACCGCCGAACTCACCGCCGACTACTGGTTCCGCAACATCCGCCAGACCGTCGAATTCGACCAGGCGGTGCGTACCGCATCGGCAAGCGGCTACCGGACCTTCATCGAATCCAGCCCGCACCCCGCCCTGATCGCGGGCATCGAGGACACCGCCACCGACGGCGGGGCCGACGCGGTCGTGGTGCCCACTCTTGGCCGCGAAGACGGCGGCCTGACCCGGTTCCTCAGTTCAGCCGCCCAGGCGTTCGTGTCGGGCGTCAAGGTGGATTGGCGCGCCGCGGTGCCGGGTGCCGGGTTCGTCGAGTTGCCGACATATGCCTTTGAACGACGGCGCTTTTGGCTCTCCGGCGAGGGTGCTGCGATCGACGCCGCCGGCTTGGGGCTGGCGGCCGGTGACCATGCGCTGTTGGGTGCCGTGGTGGAACTACCGGACTCGGGCGGGGTGGTGCTGACGGGTCGGCTGTCGCCGGCCACCCAGGGTTGGTTGAACGATCACGCGGTCGACGGGCTGGCCGTGTTCCCGGGAGCAGGCTTCGTCGAGTTGGCCATCCGGGCCGGCGACGAGGTCGGCTGCCCGGTGGTCGACGAGCTGACTTTGCAGGCGCCGCTGCTACTGCCGTCCTCAGGATCGGTCGCCGTAGAGCTGGTGGTGGGCGCCGCCGACGAATCCGGCCAGCGCGATCTGTCCGTATTCTCCAGGGCGACCTCGGATTCCGCATGGACCTGCCACGCGACGGGACAGTTGTCCTCAGTACCGGTCGAGCCCGGCGCCGACCTGTCGGTGTGGCCGCCCGAAGGCGCGACTCCCGTCGATGTGACCGGTGGCTACCAGCAGCTGGCGGCGCGCGGCTACCAGTACGGCCCGGCGTTCCGGGGATTGACCGCGCTGTGGCGTCGCGGCGAGGAGTTCTTCGCCGAAGTGACGCTGCCGCAAGCGGCCGGCGGTGTAGGCGGATTCGGTGTGCATCCGGTTCTGCTGGATGCGGCCCTGCACGCGGCGGCGGTGACGTTCGACGGCGACGGTGTCGCATTGCCGTTCTCGTGGCAGGGCGTGTCGCTGCACGCGGCGGGCGCGTCGTCGGTGCGGGCGCGGATTGCGCCGTCGGGTCCGTCGGCCGTGTCGGTCGAACTGGCCGACGGGCTGGGGCTGCCGGTGCTGACGGTGACGTCGATGATCGCCCGCCCGATTTCCCGGCAGCAGTTGATGGCTGCGGTTTCCGGCTCAACCGGAGATCGGCTCTTCGAGCTGGCGTGGTCGCCCACGTCGGCGGCCTCACACGCCGAGACGCCGGCGTACGAGGTGTTCGAGTCCGTATCGGCGGCCGGGGATCCGGTGTCGGCCAGCTACGAACGCGTCCACGAAGCTCTGGTTGCGGTGCAGTCGTGGTTGACCGGACATGATTCCGGCGTCCTGGTGGCGTCGACGCGCGGCGCAGTGGGGTTGGCGGGCGAGGACGTACCCGATCTGGCCGGTGCCGCGGTGTGGGGGTTGGTGCGTTCGGCCCAGACCGAACATCCCGGCCGGATCGTTCTGGTGGATTCCGATGCGCCGCTGAGTGATACGACCGTGGCACGCCTGTTGGCGGTTGGTGAGCCCCAGCTGGTGCTGCGCGGCGAGACGATTCACACCGCGCGAGTCCGCGGCAGCCGCGCGGTGGACGGCGTGCTGGTACCGCCCGCTCACGGGCCGTGGCGGCTGGGTCTGTCGACCGCGGGCACCTTCGAAAACCTGCAACTGGAGCCGGTGCCCAACGCCGACGCGCCATTGGAACCTGGCCACGTTCGGGTGGCGCTGCGCGCCATCGCCACTAACTTCCGCGACGTCATGATCACGCTGGGCATGTTCACCCACGATGCGCTGATCGGTGGTGAAGGCGCCGGTGTCGTCGTCGAGGTCGGCCCCGGGGTTACCGAATTCGCGGTCGGTGACGACGTTTACGGATTCTTCCCGGACGGCAGCGGCACCCTGGTCCCCGGCGATATCCGGCTGTTGCTCCCGATGCCATCGGACTGGTCGTACGCCGAAGCCGCTGCGATATCAGCCGTTTTCACCACTGCCTACTTCGCCTTCGTTCACCTCGCCGACGTCAAACCGGGCCAGCGGGTGTTGGTGCACGCCGGTGCCGGTGGCGTGGGAATGGCTGCTGTGCAGTTGGCCCGACACCTCGGACTGGAGGTGTTCGCCACCGCCAGCCGTGGCAAGTGGGACACGTTGCGGGCGATGGGCTTCGACGACGACCACATCGGCGATTCGCGCACGCTGGAGTTCGAGGACAAGTTCCGCGCGCTTGTCGGTGAGCGGGGCATGGACGTGGTGTTGGACTCGCTGGCCGGTGAGTTCGTCGACGCCTCCCTGCGACTGGTCGCCCCCGGCGGGGTCTTCCTCGAGATGGGTAAGACCGACATCCGCGACCCGGGAAAGATCGCCGAAGAATATCCCGGCGTGCGCTATCGCGCCTTCGACCTCTTCGAGCCCGGGCGCAACCGCATGCACCAGTACATGCTCGACCTTGCCGAGCTCTTCGACGCCGGCGTGCTGCGGCCGCTGCCGGTCACCGCCTTCGACGTGCGGCGTGCTCCCGCGGCATTGCGGTATCTGAGTCAGGCTCGTCATACCGGCAAGGTCGTGCTGTCGATGCCGGATGCCTGGACGCAGGGCACCGTAATGATCACCGGTGGTACCGGCATGGTGGGTTCGGCGCTGGCCCACCACCTGGTCGTCAATCATGATGCGCGGCATCTGTTGTTGATCAGTCGGCGCGGACCTGATTCGGCAGGTGCTGCGGAGTTGGCCGCGGAGCTGTCGGCTGCCGGCGCCGAGGTGTCGGTGGTCGCCTGTGATGCGGGGGATCGTGCGGCGCTGGCCAAGGTGATCGCGGACATCCCGGTGCAGCATCCGTTGTCGGCGGTGATTCATGCCGCGGGTGTACTCGACGACGCGGTGGTGACGTCGTTGACGCCGGAGCGGGTCGACGCGGTGTTGCGGGCCAAGGTGGACGCGGCCTGGAATCTGCATGAGCTGACCCAAGATTCCAACGTATCGGCGTTCGTGCTGTTCTCCTCGATGGCCGGCCTGGTGGGATCGTCGGGCCAAGCCAACTACGCGGCGGCCAACAGCTTCCTCGACGCGCTGGCCGCCCACCGTCGCGCACATGGTCTGCCGGCGATGTCGCTGGGCTGGGGTCTATGGGACCAGGCCAGCGAGATGACCGGCGGCCTCGACGACGCCGGTCGGGCCCGGCTGGCGCGCACTGGTGTGAAGGCCCTGTCGTCGGTGGACGCGCTACAGCTGTTCGACACCGCGATGGTCGTCGACGAGCCGTTCCTGCTGCCGGCCCACATCGACACGACCGCCCTGCGTGCCAACGCCGCCGTGGTCCCACCGATGTTCGTCGATCTGATCAATGCGCCGGCCCGTCGGCGTGTCGACGACTCGCTGGCCGCCAGCAAGTCCAAGTCGGCTCTGGCGCAACGCATCCACGGATTGCCCGAAGCCGAGCAGGACGCGGTGCTGCTGGATCTGGTGCGTTCGCACATCGCGACCGTGTTGGGCAATACCACTCCGGAGGCCGTCGATCCGGACAAGGCGTTCCAGGAGTTGGGCTTTGACTCACTGACCGCCGTCGAGATGCGCAACCGACTCAAAGCGGCCACCGGGCTGGCGCTTTCGCCCACGTTGATCTTCGACTACCCGACACCGAGTCGGCTGGCTTCGTATTTCCGGACCGAACTCGCGGGCGTCCGGCAGGAAATCAAGAACGTCCCCTCGGTGCGGATCACCGGGGACGATCAGATCGCGATCGTCGGCATGGCCTGCCGTTATCCGGGCGGAGTCAACTCCCCGGAAGACCTGTGGGACATGGTGATCGAAGGTCGCGACGTCGTCACCGAATTCCCCGGTGACCGCGGCTGGGATCTGGCCCACCTGTACAACCCCGACCCCGACGTTCCCGGCTCCTGCTACACGCGCATCGGCGGCTTCGTCGAAGGCGTCGCGGATTTCGACCCCGCATTCTTCGGGATCGGCCCTTCAGAAGCGCTGGCGATGGACCCCCAGCAGCGGATGTTCCTCGAGCTGACCTGGGAAGCGTTGGAGCGGGCCGGTATTGATCCGACCATGTTGCGGGGCAGCGCCACCGGCGTGTTCGCCGGAGTCTATGCCCAGGGCTACGGCATGGGTGCCGCGCAAGCCGCGGAGGGCTTCCGGCTCACCGGGCAGTCATCGAGTGTGGCGTCCGGACGGGTGTCGTACGTGTTGGGGCTGGAGGGCCCGGCGGTGTCGGTGGATACCGCGTGCTCGTCGTCGTTGGTCGCGCTGCACATGGCCGCTCAGTCGTTGCGGTCGGGGGAGTGCGATCTGGCCGTTGCCGGTGGCGTCACCGTCAACGCCACACCCGACATCTTCGTGGAATTCAGCCGCATGCGCGGGTTGTCCACCGATGGTCGCTGCAAAGCGTTCGCCGGGGCCGCCGACGGCACCGGCTTCTCCGAGGGCGGCGGGATGCTGGTGGTGGAACGGCTTTCCGACGCGCGACGCTTGGGGCACCCGGTACTGGCGGTGGTAAGCGGTTCGGCGATCAACCAGGACGGCGCGTCCAATGGACTGACCGCGCCCAACGGCCCCTCACAGCAGCGAGTGGTCCGCTCGGCATTGGCCAGCGCGGGACTGACCGGCGCGGACGTCGAGGTGGTGGAAGGCCACGGCACGGGCACCACGCTGGGCGATCCGATTGAAGCCCAGGCGATTTTGGCGACCTATGGTCAGGATCGGCAGTCACCACTGTGGTTGGGATCGATCAAGTCGAACATGGGTCACACGCAGGCCGCCGCGGGTGTCGCGGGCGTGATGAAGATGATCCTGGCGATGCGCCACGAGATGCTGCCGGCGACTTTGCACGTGGATGCGCCCAGCCCGCATGTGGATTGGTCGATGGGCTCCGTGCAACTGCTGACCGATCGGCAGCCCTGGCCGGCGAATGGTCGGGCGCGTCGGGCGGGGGTGTCGTCGTTCGGTATCAGCGGGACCAACGCGCACGTCATCATCGAAGCGGCCCCGCCGGTCGAGCGGGCCGCTGAGGCACGCCCAGCAGGACCGCCGGTGGTGCCGTGGGTGGTGTCGGCCAAGTCAACGGCCGCACTGCAATCTCAGGCCGTACGGTTGGCCGAATTCATCGGCGTGCGTGCCGAATTGGCCGCCGCCGATGTCGGTTGGTCGCTGGCAGGTCGCGCCGCGTTCGAGCAGCGCGCGGTGGTCCTGGGTGCTGACCGCGACCAGTTGCTCGCCGGATTGGGCGAACTGGCCGACGGCCGGCCGGGTGCGTCAGTGATCACCGGGACCGGGCTGACCGGCAAAACCGTGTTCGTCTTTCCCGGCCAGGGCTCGCAATGGCTCGGTATGGGCATGGGCTTGCACGCCACCTATCCCGTCTTCGCCGAAGCGTTCAACACCGCGGTCGGCGAGCTGGACCGCCACCTGTTGCGCCCGCTGCGCGAAGTGATGTGGGGCCACGACGAAAGCCTGCTGAATACGACTGAATTCGCTCAGCCGGCACTGTTCGCTGTCGAGGTTGCGTTGTACCGCCTGCTCGAGTCCTGGGGAGTGCGGCCCGACTTCGTGATGGGTCACTCGGTCGGCGAGTTGACCGCGGCGCACATTGCCGGCGCCTTGTCGCTGGAGAACGCCGCGCTGCTGGTGGTCGCGCGGGGCCGTTTCATGCAGGCGTTGCCCTCCGGCGGTGCCATGGTCGCGTTGCAGGCCACCGAGGACGAAGTGCGCCCGCTGCTGACCGCCAACGTCGGTATCGCCGCGGTCAACGGTCCATCGTCCGTGGTGGTGTCCGGAGACGAGCAGGCGGTGACCGCCATCGCGGACCAACTGCGCGCCCAAGGCCGGCGAGTCCATCAGCTGGCGGTCTCGCACGCCTTCCACTCGCCGTTGATGGAACCCATGATCGGCGAATTCAAAGCGGCGGCACGCGAACTGGCCGTGCACCCGGTCACCATTCCGGTCATCTCCAATGTGACCGGGGAGTTGGCCGAAGATGACTTCGCGACAGCCGACTACTGGACTCGCCACGTCCGGGCGGCGGTCAGGTTCGCCGACAGCATCCGGCACGCGAATGCGGCCGGCGCCAGCCGATTCATCGAGGTGGGGCCCGGCGGTGGCCTGACCTCGTCCATCGAGGAATCGCTGACCGAGGCCGATCTGGTGTCCGTGCCGTTGTTGCGCAAAGACCGTCCCGAACCCAACAGCTTGATGACCGGTGTGGCCCAGGCCTTCGTGTCCGGCGTCGGCGTCGATTGGCGTGCCACTCTGCCCGGCGCGTCGTTTGTCGAGCTGCCGACGTATGCCTTTGAACGGCGCCGCTTTTGGCTGTCCGCCGATGAGAGCACCGTCGACGCCGCGGGTCTGGGTTTGGCAGCCAGCGAGCACGCACTGCTGGGTGCGGTGGTGGAGCTGCCCAGCTCGGGTGGTGTATTGCTGACCGGCCGGCTTTCCTCGGCAGCGCAGGGCTGGCTGGCCGATCACGCCGTGGGCGGCGTGGTGATCTTCCCGGGTTCGGGTTTTGTCGAGCTGGCGATCCGCGCCGGCGACGAGGTCGGCTGCACGGTCGTCGATGAACTGACGTTGGCTGCGCCGTTGGTGATTCCGGCGACTGGGTCGGTGTCGATGCAAGTTGTTGTCGGCGGTGCTGACGAGTCGGGCGACCGCGCGGTGTCGATATTTTCACGCGGCGATGCGCACTCGGGCTGGACGCTGCACGCCGAAGGTGTTGTGCGACCCGGCGCCGCCGAGGCGGGCGCTGACATGTCCACCTGGCCACCGGTGGGTGCGATGCCGGTCGACATCGACGGGCTGTATGACCGGTTGGCTGCGCACGGATACGGATACGGCCCGGCCTTCCAGGGTTTGACCGCGATGTGGCGCCGCGGCGACGACATCTTCGCCGACGTCTCCCTGCCTGATGACGCGGGTGTGTCACCGGCCGGCTTCGGGGTGCACCCCGCGGTCCTGGACGCTGCCCTGCACGCCGTGATCGTCGCCGGCGAGGCCGACCACGACAGCAAAAACGGTGTTCTGGTGCCGTTCTCGTGGCAGGGCGTGTCCCTGCATGCGGCGGGGGCATCGTCGGTGCGGGTGCGCATTGCGCCCTCGGGTCCGTCATCGGTGTCGCTGGAGCTGTTCGACGCGCTGGGGTTGCCGGTGCTGTCGGTGGCTTCGATGGTCGCCCGCCCGGTGTCGCGGCAGCAGTTGATGGCCGCCGTGTCGGGCTCGGGCCCAGACCGGATCTTCGAAGTCGTCTGGTCACCCGCGGCACCCGGATCGCACACCGAGACGCCGTCCTACGAGGTGTTCGAATCCCAGCCCGCCGACGACGATCCGTTGGCCTCGACATACGCCCGCACCCACGACGCCTTGGCCGCGCTGCAAGCCTGGCTCTCCGAGAACGACTCCGGAATGCTGCTGATGTCGACTCGCGGTGCGGTCGGATTGCCGGGGGAGGACGTCACCGATCTGGCCGGTGCCGCGGTGTGGGGACTGGTGCGCGCGGCCCAGACCGAGCATCCCGGCCGCATCGCACTGGTGGATTCCGATGCACCGCTGAACGATACGACGATCGCACAGGTGCTGGGAGTCGGTGAGCCGCAGGCCCTGGTTCGCGGGGAGACGGTGTACACGGGTCGTGTGCACGGCAGTCGAGCGGTGGATGCGCTGTTGGTGCCCCCGGCCGACGAGGCGTGGCGACTGGGCATGTCCAGCAAGGGCACATTCGAGAACCTGGTCCTCGAGCCCATCCCGGACGCCGACGCACCCCTGCAGCCCGGCCAGGTCCGAGTCGCGGTTCGCACCATGCCGGCCAACTTCCGCGACGTCATGATCGCCCTTGGTCTTTACCCCGACGAAGACGCTGTCATGGGCGTCGAGGCGTCCGGCGTTGTGAGCGAAACCGCCCCGGACGTCAGTCGTTTCGCCGTCGGTGACCGGGTGACCGGACTGTTCCCCGAAGGCACCGGCAGCATGTCGATCACCGACGCTCGCCTGCTGATGGAGATCCCGGCCGGCTGGTCATACACCGAAGCCGCCACGGCGCCGGTGGTTTTCACAACCGCCTACTACGCGCTGACTGCCTTGGCCGACGTCAAGCCGGGTCAGCGAATCCTTGTGCATGCCGGCGCCGGTGGCGTGGGTATGGCTGCGGTGCAGTTGGCGCGGCACTTCGGGCTGGAGGTGTTCGCCACCGCCAGTCGGGGCAAGTGGGACACGTTGCGGGCGATGGGCTTTGACGACGACCACATCGGCGATTCGCGCACGCTGGAGTTCGAGGACAAATTCCGCGCGGTGACCGCCGGTCGCGGCGTGGATGTGGTGTTGGACTCGCTGGCCGGTGAGTTCGTCGACGCGTCCTTGCGACTGGTCGCTGCGGGCGGGGTATTCCTGGAGATGGGTAAGACCGACATCCGTGACCCCGGCGAGATCGCCGCGCGGTATTCCGGTGTGCGCTACCGCGCCTTCGACCTGTTCGAGGCGGGACCCGAACACATCGAGCGCATGCTCACCGAACTGTGCGCGATGTTCGACGACACCACGCTGCGGCCGCTGCCGGTCACCGCCTTCGACGTGCGGCGCGCGCCTGCGGCACTGCGGTACCTGAGTCAGGCCCGCCATACCGGCAAGGTCGTCTTGACGATGCCGGATGCCTGGGCGTCGGGCACCGTGGTGATCACCGGTGGTACCGGCATGGCGGGTTCGGCGCTGGCCCGTCACGTCGTCGCCAACCACGGGGTTCGCAACGTGGTGCTGATCGGTCGGCGTGGCCCGGATGCGCCGGGTGCCGCGGAATTGACCGCCGAGTTGTCGGCTTCCGGGGCCGAGGTGTCGGTGGTCGCCTGCGATGCGGCGGATCGTGCGGCGCTGGCCAAGGTGCTGGCCGACATTCCGGTGCAGCATCCGCTGTCGGCGGTGATTCACACCGCAGGTGTGCTCGACGATGCGGTGGTGACGTCGTTGACGCCGGAGCGGGTCGACGCGGTGTTGCGGGCCAAAGTGGACACCGCCTGGAACCTGCACGAGCTGACCAAGGATTCGAATCTGTCGGCGTTCGTTCTCTTCTCGTCCATGGCCGGTCTGGTGGGATCGTCGGGCCAGGCGAACTACGCGGCCGCCAACAGCTTCTTGGACGGCCTGGCGGTGCACCGCCGTAGCCATGGCCTGCCGGCGATCTCGCTGGGCTGGGGTCTGTGGGACCAGGCCAGCAGCATGACCGGTGGACTGGAAGCCGTGGACTTCGCACGATTCGCCCGCGACGGCATCACGGCGATGTCCTCCACCCAGGCCCTGCAACTGCTCGACACCGCAATGGTGATTGACGAGCCGTTCCTGGTGCCCGCGCACATCGACACCGTGGCGCTGCGGGCGAAGTTCGACGGCGGCACCCTGCCGCCGATGTTCGTCGATCTGATCAACGCAACGGCACGGCGTCAGGTCGACGACTCGTTGGCCGCAGCAAAGTCGAAGTCGGCGCTGCTGCAACGCCTCGAAGGTCTGCCGGACGACGAGCAGCGGGAGATCCTGCTGGATCTGGTGCGCTCGCATATCGCAACCGTGCTGGGCAACACCACCGCGGAGGCGATCGACCCGGACAAGGCCTTCCAGGAGCTGGGTTTCGACTCGCTGACCGCCGTCGAAATGCGCAACCGACTCAAATCCGCAACCGGGCTGCCACTGTCGCCGACCCTGATCTTCGACTACCCGAACTCGGCGGCGCTTGCCGGCTACTTCCACCAGGAGTTGGTCGGTGCCTCAGCCGGAGTTGCGCCCAAAGCCGCACCCGGCGAGGAGGAGATCCAGCGGGTGGTGGCGTCGATTCCGGTCAAACGGCTCAGGCAGGCCGGGGTCTTGGAACTGCTGCTCGGCCTGGCCAACGAGGCCGAGGGTGACGACGCGGATATGAACAGGGAAAAAGACCTCGCGACAATGGATCTCGACGACTTGGTCAATGCCGCGTTCCTCGACGACGACGACTAGTCCGATGAGGGTTGAGGCTCGCCCGTGAGGATCGCCGTCACCGGGGCCAGCGGAGTGATCGGTCGCGGCGTGGTCCTGCGGCTGCTCAGCGCCGGCCACGACGTCGTCGGCCTGGCCCGTCATCGGCCCGAAAGCTGGCCCAGCGAGGCCACCTTCGTGCACGGCGACATTCGCGACGCGGCCACGGTACAACGGGCGGTAGCGGGCGCGGAGGTCGTTGTGCACTGCGCCTGGGCAGTCAACCCGAGCTCTGGCCGACCCGTCGACCGTGAGGTCAACATCGGCGGAACGGCCAACGTCGTCGATGCGGTAGCGCGCAGCGGTACGCGCCGAATCGTGTTCGCTTCGTCGGCACACGTCTACGGCTCCGATCGAGAGGCCGCCACGCTATCGACGGAAGCCGATCAGCCGCAACCGGCTTCGATGCACGGGCAGGACAAGGCCCGCGCCGAAGAGATGGTCGCGGCATGCGGTGCAGAGTGGGTGGCGATCCGCAGTGCGGCGATCCTCGGCCGGGGCGTGGACAACTGGGTGCGAAAAGCGTTGTCATCGGCGTTCTTCCCCGATACGGGCGGCTCGGCACGTCGCATCTTGCAGGTCGTGCACAGCGACGACGCACATCGGCTTTTCGTCCGGGCGGCGGTCGATGCGGGCATCGGCAGCGGGCCGGTGAACCTCGCCGCACCGGGGGAACTCACCTTCGGTGAGATCTCCGCGGAGCTCGGGCGGCCCCTGTTGCGGGTGGGACGGTTGCTACGCGGGCTGAGCTCGGCGCCCGAGCTCGACCTGCTGCGCAGTGCGCCATCGATGAATACCGCGCTGTTGGGCGACAAATGGGACGTCACGCCGGCCTGGACCGCACCGGAATGCCTCCACGACATCGCATTGGCGGTGCGCGGCCGAGTGAGTGTCGGCTCGTGGTCGACGTCGCTGCCGTGGCGGCTCATTCCTGTCCAAGACGTTCCGGCGGTCGACATACCGGCGGCCGATGGAGTATCGCCGGTCCTGGCCGGCCCGGACGGCGGTAACGGCGAATTCGACACCCCGATCGACCCGCGATTCCCGACGTATCTGGCCACCAATTTGTCGGAAGCGTTGCCGGGGCCCTTCTCGCCGTCATCGGCGTCGGTGACTGTCAAAGGGCTGCGTGCGTCGGGCGCGGTCATCGCCGGACGTCTGCGGCCCGGCGGATTGATCCAGCGCGAGATGGCCACGCGCACCGTCGGAGTGTTTGCGCACCGCCTGTACGGCGCCATCACGACCGCCCATTACATGGCCGAAGTCGTGCCATTCGTCAAACCCGAGACGGTGGTTCAGCAGAGCCAGTATTTCGGCCCGAGTGCAGCGGCCATGCCGATATACGGCGATCAGCAATTGCCGCGCGAATCCGGCGGTGCGGCGGGTCCGTTGCGGACGCTCCGTGACCTGGGCGTGTTCGGGGTGAACCTGGCCGGTCTGACTGTCGGCGCGCCGCTGGACACACGTGATTTCGTCGACGACGTCGACCGTCTGGAAACGCTTGCGGTGGGCGACCTTTCAGAACTCACCGACCAGCGACTGCAGAGCTTGATCTTGTTGGCCCGCGACCACGTGATCGAGGGCTGGGTGCTGGCATCCGGATCGTTTATGGCGATCGCCGCACTCAGCGTCGTCGTGCGTGGGCTCAACGGTCGTGACATGACCTTGTCGGTCGGCCAGGAGTTGGCCAGTGCGGGGCCGTTGAGCGCTGTGTATCGACTCGCGGATGCCGCGCGACATGATCCCAACGTCCCGCGCATTCTGGCCGGCGGCGGCGACCATCTCGACGAGCTGGCCGCCGAAGCCCCGGAGTTCCACCGGGCCGTGCTCGCCGAGCTGAAATCGTTTGGACACCGCGGTCCCGGGGAGCTGGAGATGCGGTCGTTCAGCTACGCCGACGACCCGGAGTTACTGCTTCGCATGGTGGCGAAGTCACTTGCCACGCCGGCGCGCTCGCAGGCAATTCGCCCGGCGATCCGGCTACGCGCCCGACCGGTGGCTTCGCTTGCCGCCCACCACGTTCGGGACCGCGAGGTCCGTCGAGACCGCATGGTGCGCGCGATCTGGTTGCTGCGCAGCCTACTTCGTGAGCTCGGACGCCGGCTGGTCGGTTCAGGGGTGATCGAAACGGTTGACGACGTGTTCTATCTGCTGGTCGACGAGCTGGACGCGCTTCCCGCCGATGTGGCCGGGCTGGTTGCGCGCCGCCGCGCCGAACAGAGCAGGCTCGCGGGCGTGGCGCCGCCCGCCGTCTTCAGCGGCGACTGGCGCGCCGCCACCGTCGAGGCAACTGTGCTTGTCCCCGGGCAGCAGCTGACGGGCGTCGGCGTGAGCGCAGGCCGAGTCCGCGGACGGGTCCGAATCGTCAGGCCCGAAACCATCGACGACCTGGAGGCCGGCGAGATCCTGGTCGCCGAAGTCACCGACGTGGGCTACACCGCCGCGTTCGCCTACGCCGGCGCCGTCGTGACCGAACTGGGTGGGCCGATGTCGCACGCCGCGGTGGTGGCACGCGAATTCGGTATCCCCTGCGTGGTGGATGTTCACGATGCGACGCGGCGGCTGGCGCCGGGGGCGCTGATCGAGGTCGACGGCACCAGCGGGACGATCCAAGTCCTCGAACCCGACCTGCCGAGCGCTGGCCCTTGACGTTCGCTACGGTCAGGTGATGCATGAGCACACCGTCCGCGTGACGACTGCCATCGGCACCGTCGAAGGTTTCACCCGCGACGGGGTGCACCGGTGGCGCTCCATCCCGTACGCCCGCCCGCCAGTCGGCGCGCTGCGATTTCGGGCGCCACAGCCGTCCGAGCCGTGGCCGGGTGTGCGTTATTGCCACGGCTTCACCAAATGCGCACCCCAAGAACGCCGATACACCGTGCTCGGAGTCGGCAAGTACCAGCCGATGGGCGAAGACTGCCTGACGCTCAATGTCGTTGCACCGGAAGCCCCCGACAGCGAGTCGCTTCCGGTGATGGTCTTCGTGCACGGGGGTGGATACATCCTGGGTAGCTCGGCCACTCCGATCTACGACGGGGTGGCGCTGGCTCGCCGTGGTTGTGTCTACGTCTCGGTCAACTACCGGCTCGGCGCGCTGGGCTGTCTGGATCTGTCGGCGCTGTCGACCAAGGACGTAACCCTCGAAAGCAACCTGTTTCTGCGTGACATCGTGCTGGCCTTGCGCTGGGTCAAAGACAACATCGGGGCGTTCGGCGGCGATCCGGACAATGTGACCGTGTTCGGTGAGAGCGCCGGGGCACATGCCGTCGCCGCCCTGCTGGCAGCGCCCGCCGCGAAAGGGCTATTTGCCCAGGCGATTTCGGAGAGCCCGGCCAGTGGCATGACGCGGTCGAGCGAGGTGGCCGCGGAATTCGCCGCGCGGTTCGCCACCGTGGTAGGTGCCCGCAAGCAGGACGCCGCCCACGCGCTGCTGAAATTGTCGCCGGCGGAACTGGTGGCTGCCCAAAATCGCCTGATCGACGATGGCGTGCGAGACATGCTGGGTGCCTTCCCGATCGGCCCCGTCTTCGGTGACGACTACCTGCCACTGGACCCCGTCGAAGCGATGCGGCAGGGCAAGTCACACCGGGTTCCCCTCATCGTGGGCACCAACGCCGAAGAGGGGCGCCTGTTCACCCGATGGCTCCAGCTGCTACCGACCACCCAGCCGATGATCGAAGCGATGCTTGCCGGGGTGGAACCCGCTGCGCGGGAACGCATTACCGGCGCCTATCCCGACTACCCCGAACGATCTGCGTGCATCCGGCTGGGCGGCGACTTCGCGTTCAGTTCGGCGGCCTGGGAAATCGCCGAGGCCCACAGCAGGCATGCACCCGCCTACCTGTATCGGTACGACTACGCACCCCGCATGCTGCGCTGGTCCGGGCTGGGGGCCACCCACGCCACCGAACTGCTCGCCGTGTTCGGTGTCTACCGCACCAAGCTCGGGGCGCTGCTGACCGCGCCCGTTGATCGGCGCTCCGCCCTGCGGGTCACCAACGAAGTGCAAAGGCGTTGGGGGGCATTCAGCCGTACCGGCAACCCGGGCGAGGACTGGCCGGTTTACACCGACGCCGACCGCGCGGTGATGGTGTTCGACCGCAAATCACATCTGGAGTTCGATCCGCACCCCGAGCGGCGGATGGCGTGGGAGGGCTTCTCCCTGGCGCGATGACCGCGGATGTGATTTCGTGGACGAGCCATGACACCGCATACCGACAACGTCGTCGAACGGCCGGCTGACCTCACCGCCGCCTGGCTCTCGGCAGCTATTGGGGCCGGCGACATCACCGACTTCACCGTCGAGCGCATCGGCACGGGTCAGATGAGTGAGTGCTACCGGGTCCAGCTGAGCTACGCCGACACCGGGCCATCCAGCGCCCGACCCGCCTCCGTAGTGCTGAAGGTCGCGGCTACCGATCCGATGAGCCGTCAGACCGGGATGACGCTGGGGCTCTACGAGCGCGAAGTGTGCTTTTACCGCGATATCGCGCCCGGGCTGCAGGGACCGGTCTCGTCGTGTTACCACACCGGTTTCGACGCGTCATCAGGAATTTTCGATGTGCTGCTCGAAGATGCGAATCCTGCTGTCGTCGGCGATGAAATCCGCGGCGCCACAATGGCGCAGGCCCAGATCGCTGTCACCGAGCTGGCCCGCTTGCAGGGGCCGTTGCTGGGGGACGCCACGCTCGCCGATGCCCCGTGGCTGAATCGCGACGCGCCGATCAACCAGGCGTTGATCGCGGCACTGCACGCCGGCTTCGTTGACCGCTATGGCGACCAGATCGCGCCTCAGCACCGCACGGTGTGCGAGCGGCTGGTCGGTGGATTCGACGGCTACCTGGCCGAGGAATCAGCCGCGGACCGGATCCATGGTCTTGTGCACGGTGACTATCGGCTGGACAATATGCTGTTCGGCGCGGACGCGGCTGCACGCCCGCTGACCGTCGTGGACTGGCAGACGGTCACCTGGGCCCCGGCGATGACCGATCTGGCGTATTTCCTCGGTTGTGCTCTGCCGGTGGAGGATCGGCGCGCACACTACGACGCCCTGCTAGATGACTTCCACCGGGCGCTCGGGCCGGATGCCCCGATCACCTTGGCGGATGTCCGCGAAGGTGTGCGCAGGCAAAGCTTCTTCGGGGTGATGATGGCCATCGTGTCGTCGATGCTGGTGGAACGCACCGAACGCGGCGACGCGATGTTCATGACGATGCTGCAACGGCATTGCGAGCATGTGCTCGACACCGACGCGCTGGCCATCCTGCCCGCACCGACGCCCGTCGAGCCGCTGTGCCCGTCGACCGATGACGAATCAGCCCACACCGCCACCGATGAGCCGTTGTGGAGCGAGAGCTGGTATGCCGACTTCGCCGACGCCGCACAGGGATTCGGCGGCTGGCTACGGCTCGGCCTGATCCCGAACCAGCAGACGGCCTGGCTGCACGCCCTGCTGTGCGGTCCCGGCCTGCCCACGGTCGCGGTCGTCGACTTCGAGGTTCCGCTGCCCGACGACCCGTGGGCGGTACGCACGGGCGCAGTCGATTTCACGCATTCGGCCGATGAACCGCTGCGCACCTATCGGATGGTGCTGCGGGGACAGGGCCAGTCCTATCAGGATCCGGCCGGATTGATGCGGGCAGAGCCGGGCACGCCGGCCGAGGTGGAGCTTGACCTGGAGTGGACCACCGACGGCACGGCGTATCAGTACAGGATCGCCACCCGGTACGAGATACCCTGCACCGTAACAGGATCCGCCACCATCGACGGTCGTCGCTATACGCTCGACTCGGTACCCGGGCAGCGCGATCACTCCTGGGGTGTCCGGGACTGGTGGTCGATGGACTGGATCTGGAGCGCGCTGCATCTTCACGACGGGACACACCTGCACGCGGTGGGTATCACGATACCCGGCGTTCCGCAGGTCAGTGTCGGATACATCCAGGACCGCGGCGAGACGGTCACCGAGTTGCAAACCATCGCTCCGGTGCAGACATTCGACGCGGTTGGATTGCCCGTCGGCGCGACGCTGGCGATCGAGCCCGGAGGTATCATGGCGACCGTCGACGTGCGCGGACATGCGCCGCTGCGCCTGGTCGCCCGGGACGGACGGGTCAGCCAATTCCCACGAGTGTGGGCCACCGTAACCACCGCAGACGGGCGAACCGGCGTGGGGTGGCTGGAGTGGAACCGCAATCAGCCAACGCAGTAGCGTGCGCACTGAAAAGCTCTATCCACCAAGCAGATCTGTCGTGGTGATGGGCGTCTCCGGATCTGGCAAGTCGACGGTGGGCGTGGCGCTGGCGCGTCGGCTCGGCGTTCCGTTTGCCGATGCCGACTCTTTTCATTCAGCAGCCAACGTCGCGAAGATGTCCGCGGGCACACCGCTCGACGACGACGACCGCCGTCCATGGCTGGACGCGGTAGGGCAGTGGCTGGCCGACCATGACGACGGAGTGATGAGCTGCTCGGCGCTCAAACGCCGGTACCGCGACCAGTTACGTTCGCACAGAACGGATATCGCATTCCTGCATCTGACCGGCTCACCGGAGCTGATCGCTGCCAGGCAGGCCGGCAGACCGGGCCACTTCATGCCGTCGTCGTTGCTGATGTCCCAATTCGACACGCTGGAGCCGCTGGATCCCGACGAGCACGGGATGGCCATCGATGCCGGGCAGGGCATCGACAACATCGTCGAAGCGTTCGTGAAGTTTTTGTCGATCAGCCCTTGACTACCTGGGTGCCGCCGGCCAATTCGTCGTGCTTGCCCTGCTTTGTCGGGCTGCCACTGATCGTCACGGCGATCACGACGTAGGCGATGAACGCCAGCAGCGGGCCGAGGTAAGGCACCACGGCCAGCAACGTGAACGAGTTGCGGATGGCCGACTGGGAGGCGTCGGGCCTCGGTGCTCCGCCCGGCCCGTGGACCGTCAAGCCCAGCAGCCTCTTACCCAGAGTGGCGCCCTGCGTGACTTCCAGCAGAACGAAGTATCCGAACATCAAGACCCCGGAGAACAGGCCGGTGACCAGCCACCAGTAGTCGCGATCGAACAAGACGAGCGACAGCACGAACACCACGATGTTGATCAGGATGCCGTCGATGAGCCGGGCGAAGAATCTCGCGCCGAGACCGCCGGGTCGGCCTCGCGGAGAACGGGCCGGCGGATAACCGTACTGCGGGTCGAAGTCAGCTGATGTCATGGCAGGGCTCCTAGCGGCGGTGGCCGTCAATCTACCCCGCTAGCTGGGCCTCGTCGATTGCCCGATCAGTGCCAATGACGAGCTTTGACCCGTCCACGATGAGCTAGTTCGCCGCCGCGTTCGACTGCCGTATCGGCCAGTTCGCTGCCGCGCTCATAGGCGCGTTCACCGAGTTCGCTGCCGCGCTCGCGGGCGATGTCGGCCCATTCGCTGCCCCGTTCGCGGGCGATGTCGGCCCATTCGCTGCCCCGTTCGCGTGCGGTGTCGGCCAGCTCGCTGCCCCGTTCGCGTGCGGTGTCGGCCAGCTCGGCTCCATGTTCACGCACTGCCTCCGCCAGCTGGGCTCCACGTTTGCGGGCCTTCTTGCGCGCCTTCTTCACCACGGGTGCGCTCTTTTCGGCCGCGGTGCTGGCCAGCTCGCCACCCCGCTTGCGGGCGGCCTCGACCAACGGCGCGCCCCGCTCGGCTGCCGTACTGGCCAACTCGCGGCTTCGCTCGGCGCCCGCATGCAGGCCATGGCCGATCCGTTCGGCCAGTTCGGATTCGAGGAATGCTCCGTCCGAGTTGTCCAGTGGGAGCGCAGCAGAAACCTTATCCGAGAGCCGGCTGGCCGCCCGTCGACCACGCCATCCCAGTGATGGCTTGCCCGCCGTGTCGGCCGACGCGATGATCAGGCCACCCAACAGGCTCAGGTCGGTGAGTAGGTCGCGGCGCTTCTGGGCTTTCAGTTCCGGGTCGTGTTCGTTCCAGAACAGGTGTCCGCCAAGGCTGCCCGGTATGACGGTGAAGGCCAGCGCCGCTGACGCGATCCGCGGCAGCCTGCCGGTCGCGAGCAACAGACCACCGCCCACTTGGACGGCCGCGTTGATCCGGGCGGCTGTCTCGGGATCCGACGGAATCTTGCTGCCGACCGGATCCGGCAACGTCTGTAACGCCGTCACGGCGGTCTGCGCCGCGTCGAGGGTGACCTTGGGGTTGCGCAACGTTTCAATACCTTGGCCAATGAACACTGCGGACAGCAGGGGCCTAGCGATTCTGCGGATCAACATGGCAGCTGTGTTCCCAGGTTGCCCGCCGGGCAAACCGGCCGGTGAGCCGCGCTCTTAGTTGGTTAGTGGGGGTGCATGACGTCGCGCCCACAGTGGGAACAACACCCAGAAGCCGAATTGAGCCACGAACGCGCAGGTCCCCGCGATGGCACCGGTGACTGGACCGGCCACTGCGCCGAAAATGATCACCGCGACGCCGGTGAGGGCTAAGCCCATCAGTAATAGTCCGGAGTAAGCAAACCGGTCGGCCGCCGAGACCAGAAACTGAGTTCGATGCCGACGAAACAACAAGCGATGCATCGCGACCGGAGCTTCCAGCAACACCGTGGCGGCGACCGAACAGCCCACCGTCGCCAAAAAGATCACCCGCATGGTGGTGCTCAGCCCGTCGAAGCGGGCCTGGAAGGGCAACGTCAACAGAAAACCGGTGAGCAGTTGGACGCCGGTCTGAACGACCCGCAACTCCTGAAGCAGGCTGAGCCAATTGCGGTCCAGCCGTTGGGCTTCAGTCTCGGATCGCGCCGTGGTATCCCAGGTCTGATCGCGTTCGGGATGATCGACGACGCCCATGGACGTCGATCATGCCAGCCTGCAACCCGCCGCTAGGGCATCTCGTGCAACAGAAGCCGCGCCGATGCCTCCAGCCGATTGGCGATCTCGGTGTACGAGGCGTATCCCATGCCGGCGCGCACCAGAGCCCCTGCGTAGAGCAGCTCGAGTGATTCGACCAGTTCGGGGGCGTGACCAGGGCCCAACGCGGTGACCAGGCGTTGATGGATCTCACCGCCGATGCGCAGCCGAAGATGCTCGACCTCGGGATCCTTGCTCAGCAGGGCGTTGGTCACCGCGCCCGCGAGTGTGGGTTCGTCGGCCACCAGCAACGCGATGTGACGCAGCACGGCGATCACTCGCCCTGTCGAATCCGGCGAATCGGTCGGCGGAACCGGGCTCGACGCCAACCGTCGCCAGAAAACTTCCGCGACGAGGTGCTCCTTCGACGAGAAATAGGTGTAAGCGGTGGCCGCGCCGACTCCGGCTTCGGCCGCGACCATACGAATCGTCAATCCGGAGAAGCCTTCTCGGCTCAGCACGCCGATCGCGGCCTGGCCCAGCCGGTCAACGGTGTCGGCTTGCTTGGCGGTTAATCGCCGTCTGGTCGATTCCCGAGCTAACGGGTTGGACACGTGTCCGGACACTACTACACCGCCCCAGGTGCGGCAACCGGCCGGGCACGCGCGTGCATTACCGTTCAGGTGATGACGCCATCCCCGGATCGCACTGCTCATGACGAGCTGACCAGTCGCTTGTTCGCATTGGCCGAGCGGGTTATCGGCTTCATGCCCGCCGACGAGGGCCGTGCTCTGCACGATGCGGCGCTGAGCTACCTCGATGGCGGTGTCGCGGTGGAGATCGGAACGTATTGCGGAAAGTCGACGGTGCTGTTGGGTGCGGCGGCGCATGCGCGTGACAGCGTTCTCTACACCGTCGACCACCACCACGGCTCCGAGGAGCATCAGCCCGGGTGGGAGTACCACGACACGTCCATGGTCGATGCCGTCACCGGTCGTTTCGACACCTTGCCGACGTTGCGGCACACGCTTGACGAAGCTGGCCTGGACGACACCGTGGTCGCGGTGGTCGGCAAGTCGACGGTGGTGGCCACGGGCTGGCGCACGCCGCTGCAACTGTTGTTCATCGATGGGGGCCACAGCGAGGACGCCGCGCGAAAGGACTACGACGGCTGGGCGAAGTGGGTGGATATCGGCGGGGCGTTGATCATCCACGACGTCTTCCCGGACCCGCGCGACGGCGGGCGGCCGCCGTACGAGATCTATTGCCGAGCATTGGAAAGCGGTGCGTTCGTGGAGAAGTCCGTCACCGGGTCGATGCGAGTGCTGGAGCGGACGGCAGGCGAGGCCGGAGTGGCGGTCTAACGATCGGACTGGCTGGCCGCACACTCGCAGTCGTAGTCACTCTCCAAGCCGCGCGGCAAATCGGTGCCGCGGAAGATGCCGCTGCCCGCGGTGGTGGACGACAGCGCATCCGCGGCGAGAATGACGGCCGCTCCGGTCCACGTGGTTCGCTCAACGGGCCAACGCTTTCCATCGCTGAACACCAACCCGGTCCAGTAGGAGCCGTCCCGCTCACGCAGGTGCTGCATCGCGGCGAACTGCTGAAGCGCCGCCTGCCGGTTGCCCATGGCTTCGAGTGCCAGTACCAGTTCGCAGGTCTCTGCGCCGGTCACCCACGGCCGGTCGTCGACACACCTGATTCCCAGACCGTCGACGACGAAATCGCCCCAGCGGTCCGCGATCCGGTCTTGTGCGGCGCGACCGCGTAACGCGCCGCCCAGGATCGGGTAGTACCAGTCCATCGAGTGATGCGGCTTCTCGGTGAACGCCGAGGGGTGGTCGGCGATCGCGTGGCCCAGCCGGCCGAGCGCAAGCTCCCACTCGAGTTGTGGTTCGTCGACCAGGTTCGCCAGGGCCAGTGCACAGCGAATGCTGTGAAAAATGCTCGCGCACCCGGTCAGCAGTGCCTCCGCCAACGGGCCCGAAGGGCCACGCGCCCAAGAAATTTCGCCACCCGCCAGCTGCAGATCCAAGACGAAGTCGATTGCGGCGCGCACCGTCGGCCACATCGAGGCCGCAAAGGCGCGGTCACCGGTGACCAATACGTGGTGCCAGACACCCACTGCGACGTAAGCGCAGAAGTTGCTGTCGCTGTTGGCGTCCTCGACCACCCCCGCGCGCAGCTGGATCGGCCATGAGCCGTCCGCCCGCTGCTGGTCGCAACACCAATCGAAGGCGCGTCGCGCCGGTTCGATCAGGCCTGCCGTCGTAAGGGCCATCGCGCATTCCACGTGGTCCCACGGATCGGTGTGCCCACCGTCTGACCAAGGGATTTCACCCGTCGGCTCTTGAAGTGCCGCAATCGATTCCGCCGTCTGCCGGCATTGCGCGGGGGAGAGGACGCCTGCGACGCCCGGTACTTTAGACGTATTCAACGGCAGGCACCGGTTTCTCGAAATACAGCGCGACGCTCTTACCGATCAGCGGGTTCAGTGCCGATTCGGCCACTCGGGTCAGCAGGGGTCGTCGCATCATGTCCCACACCAGCATCTTGTGGTAGGCGGCGACGGCCGGGTGATCCGAGTTGTTGACGCCGACCACACATTTCAGCCACCAGAAGGGTGCGTGCAACGCGTGCGCGTGATGGGTATGGGTGAACGTCATGCCGCGGCCGGCGATCTTGCTGCTCAGCTGATTTGCTCGGTAGATGCGAATATGGCCGCCCTCGTTGCTGTGATAGTCGTCGGAAAGCAGCCAGCAGACTTGTTCGGGCAACCATCTCGGGACCGTGACGGCTAGCTGCCCGCCGACCTTGAGTACCCGAATCAGCTCGGCGATGACAGCATCGTCGGCCGGGACGTGCTCGAGAATCTCCGATGCGATGACGCAGTCGAACGTTCGGTCGGGATAGGGCAACGCCCGTGCGTCACCGACGACGGTTTCCGCGTGAGCTGACGGCGAGGTCTCCCCGGCATCGGCCATGGCCCGGAACAGAGTGTCGACCTCACTGAGTTCGGCGGCGTTCTGGTCGAATGCCACGACGTCGGCGCCCCGTCGGTACGCCTCGAAGCTGTGCCGGCCCGCCCCGCAACCGACGTCGATGACTTTGCTGCCGGGACCGATACCGAGACGGTCGAAATCGACTGTCAGCACGGCTCGCCCACTCTGCGGCGCTGGTCGCGGGTCGGCGCTGTTCGCGCAATGGCCTGTTCGTAGACGCGTACGGTCTGCGCGGCCACGGATTCCCAGCTGAACACCTCGACGGCGCGGCGGCGACCGGCCGCGCCCAGTCGTTTGAGCTCGCCGGGGGAGTCCAGCAGTTCACCGATCACCCGAATCAGCTCAGCGGCATCTCCGGGGCGGACCAGCCTGGCGCATCCGTCATCGGGTCCAAGCACTTCGGGCAATGCGCCGGCACGGCTGGCCACGATCGGTGTTCCACTGGCCATCGCTTCTACGGCAGGTAGTGAGAAACCTTCGTAAAGCGATGGGATACAGGCGATCTCAGCGGAGGCGAACAACCGAGCCAGTTCGGCGTCGGAAAGCCCATTCGAGATATGGACAATGTCGGAGATTCCCAGCTCGGCGATCAGCTTCTCCGTCGGGCCATTGGGTTCGAGCTTGGCGACCAGCTGCAGCTCCATATCGTGTTCGCTCCTCAGCGTGGCCACCGCATTCAGCAGGTGCCCGACGCCCTTGAGCGGGCGGTCGGCACTGGCAATTGCGATGATGCGACCGGGAATTCGCGGCTCCGTTGACGGCGCGAACATGTCCGTGTCCACGCCGAGCGGGACGACATGAAGCTGATCGGGGTGCACGCCGAAGTCGGTGGTGATGTCTCTAGCGGAGGACGACGAGACGGTCAACAATTCCGGGATGCTGCGAGCCACTCGCTCTTGCATCTTCAAGAAGCCGTACCACCGGCGCACCGACGGTTTGCGCCACCAGCGCGCCGCCGCGAGATCCAGCACCCGGTCGCGGGTGATCGGGTGGTGCACGGTCGCCACCACGGGCATACCGGTCTCGGCGATTTTCAGCAGGCCGACACCCAAGCTCTGGTTGTCATGCACGACGTCGAAATCGTCCAGCCGATCGGCCAGCAGGCGCGCGGCGCGCAGGCTGAAGGTGCGCGGCTCGGGGAAGCCCGC
>NZ_DATNJW010000563.1:0-6938 GCF_035603715.1 Mycobacterium sp.
CGATGACAGCCACGCAGACGCAGACGACGAGGCCACCAAATCGGCGCGCTCCCTCTATGCCGCCAAGGTGCGTCGCCTAGAACTCAGCCCGCCAAGCGATGCCGAGTCAGAGGATGCCCGAGAGATGGAGCGCTATCGCGCACTGCGCCTGAAACTGCTCGGCGTCGAGCGTTCGGTTTTACTGGGGTTGAGGCGCGACGGCCGCATCAACGCAACAGTGCTGCGCACCATCGAACGAGACTTCGACCTCGAGGAGGCACGGCTCAGCGGCGCCTGAGTGGTGCAATGAGGCGCAAGGAAGCCGTGACAAAAACCCTCACGACCCTTCGCTTCCGCGTGCACGGATCGCGGTTGCTTGCGCGATGCGCGATCCCACGTCGTAAACAACGATCTGCGCGGTCGCACCCTCGACCCGGCTGACAACCGCGGAGATCCTGTCGGCGGTGCGGTCATGCAGCAGCCGCTCTACCAGCGGTGCATACGTCCGGCGCGGCAGGAGCACGGTCACCTTGGTGCCGGGCTGATTTTCAATCTCGTTCAGCACCAACTCTCGGGCCGCGCGGCTCAGGTGTCGATCCGGGCACTCGAGCGTGCGCAGCGGAATCTGGTCCTCGAAGTGCTCCCAGCGCTGCTGCAGTCGCGCGGCGTGACGCGCATCGAGCACGAAGTGGACCGCGGTCAGCTTGTCGGCGTGCAGCCCGTTTGCGTAATGCAACGCCTCGATCGTCGCGAAGTCGAAGTGATCGACCAAGATGAAGACGCGATGACGCGGATGCGCGAGCACATTCTGGCGCTCGGTCAGCGTCATCTCCAACACGGAACTCTCGGCGCGATATTGGCGGTTGAGCCTCATCAACGCGAATACCAGAATCGGGAAAACCACCACGACGAGCCACGCGCCCTCGGTGAACTTCGCGACGGCAAAGATCAACACCACGATCGTCGACAAGATCGCCGCGGAAAAATTCACCACCACCCTGCCTCGCCAACCGGGTTCACGATGAGCCAGGTTGTATTTGGTCATCCCATAGCCGGCCATCGAGAATCCGGTAAACACCCCCATCGCAAACAGCGGTACCACCGCGTCGACCGAGCCACCGGTGACTATCACCAGTGTCACCGCCAGCGCGGTCAGAATGATGATGGCGTTGGAAAACACCAGACGGTGGCCACGTTTCATCATCGGCCGCGGCAAGAAACTGTCCTCGGCAACAAAGCTGGTCAGCGCCGGAAACCCGTTAAAGCTGGTATTGGCACCGAAGAACAAAATCGCCGCGCTCGCGGTCTGAAGAAGGACGTACATGACCGTGCCGACCAACCCGTGGCCGAAGACCGCCCGGCCGACCTCGGAAAGCATCGAGGGATACTCGGCGACGTAGGGAGTGGCATGGGTCGCGTGCACCAGGTAGATGACGCCCACGAGCAGAAACCCCAGAATGCAAGCCATCCTCGTCAACACGCGACGGGCGTTGGGACCCTGCGGCTTTCGAAAGACATTCACCGCATCGGCGATCGCCTCGACACCGGTCAGCGAGGTACCCCCGTTGGCGAACGCCCGCAACAATACCAAGACCGTCGCGCCCATGATCAGCCCGTTGCCCTGATGAACCGGCACCGATCCGGCAAGGTGCTCCGAATCGTATTGCGGTAAGCCCCAGAAGATTTGGCGAACCACACCTGTCACGATCATCGCCACGAGCATGATGATGAACGAGTACACAGGCACCGCGAAGATCCGACCCGCCTCCTTCATCCCGCGCAAGTTGGCATAGGAAATCAGCAGCAACGCCGCCACGGTGATTTCCAGGTGGTAAGGACCTAGCCTGGGTATTGCCGACACCACCGCGAACGTGCCCGATGCGCATTGCACGGCCACGGTGACGACATAGTCGATCAACAACGCCGCCGACGAGATCTGCGCGATCCGTGGTCCGAAATTGCTTCTGGCGACCACGTACGAGCCGCCCCGCTGCGTGTAGGTCATCACCACTTGGCGATAAGACCCGGTCACCAACGCCAAAATCAGCAGGATCACACCGGCGATAGGCAGCACGAGCACATAAGCCGCCATTCCTGCCGCCGGCAGTAACTCGACCATAATCTGCTCGGGACCGTAGACGGTCGACGAAATCGCGTCCGGTGAAAGCGCGCCCAGTGCAACGACATTCGACAAGCTTTCATGCTCGAGATGCTCATTGATTAGCGGCTGTCCCAGAAAAAACCGCTTCCAAGCATCGACGAAAGTTGACGGAGCCTTATCCTGGCCAGCCGGAACTACCACAGTGACGCTCTTCCCGCCTCAACGGTCACGGTACTTTTCAAGTACTTATGCCCGTGAACGTTAGCCCCTCTACCCGGAATTGGCTTACCCGAGAGGGTTCGACCAGCGGCTATTCCCAGCCAATTGACAGCTCGGGCGTGCCTGGGACGCCTAAAGCTGAACCCGCCGAACAACCACGCGCCCGACGACGCCCGGGAGACGGAGCGGTATCGGGCGTTACGGTTGACACCGATCGACCTCGGAGATGCGATACTCAGCGGCTCGTGAACTACCGCGAATCACGAACGCGCTCAACGGATGACATTCACCTGCGCGCCGGTTGCTCCTTCTTGGCGCTACGGATGGCTTCGTTCTTTTCGTTCTTCACTGAACGAGCCGCGGCAGTCGCCTGCGCGATCCGCGATCCCACGTCGTAGGCCACGATCTGGGCGGTCGCACCCTCAACCCGGCTGATGGCTCCGGCCATCTTATCGGCGGTACGGTCGTGCAGTAGCCGGCCCACCAGCGGTGCGTACGTGCGCCGCGGCAACAACACGGTCACCTTGGTGCCCGGTTCGGCATCGATCTCGCGCATCGCCAGCTCCTGTGCCGCACGACTGAGGTAGCGATCCGGACACTCGACCATCTTCAGCGGAATGTCGTCTTCGAAGTGCTCCCAGCGCTCCTGCAGCCGCGTGGCGTGGCGGGTGTCGATGATGAAGTGCACCGCGGTCAGCTTGTCGGCGTGTAGCCCGCTCGCGTAATGCAGAGCCTCGATCGTCGCGAAGTCGAAGTGGTCCACCAAGACAACAACCGTATGGTGCGGGTGCTTGACCACGTCTTGCCGTTCGGTCAACTGCATCTCCAAAACCGAGTTCTCACTGCGGTATTGGCGATTGAGCCGCATCAGGGCGAACACCAGAATCGGGAAGACCACGACAACCAGCCACGCACCTTCGGTGAACTTCGCGATCGCGAAGATCAACACCACCGTCGTGGCCAGGATCGCCGCGGACAGGTTGATTGCCAGCTTGCGACGCCACCCCGGATTCCGGTGGCCGAGGTGGTATTTCGTCATGCCGTAACCGCAGATCGAGAAGCCCATGAAGACGCCCATGGCGTACAGCGGCACGACCGCGTCGACCGAGCCGTTGGTGACGATAACCAGGATCGTGGACGCCGCGGTCAGCACCAGGATGGCGTTGGAGAACACCAGGCGATGGCCGCGCTTCATCATTGGCCGCGGCAGGAAGCTGTCCTCGGCGACGAAGCTGGTCAGCGCTGGGAAACCGTTGAAGCTGGTGTTGGCGCCGAAGAACAGGATTGCCGCGCTCGCCGCCTGCAGCAGCGCGAACAGGATGTTGCCGAGAGTCCCGCTGCCGAAGACCGCGCGGGCGATCTCGGACAGCATCGACGGGTAGCCGGCGGCGTATGGAGTCGCATGGGTGATGTGGGCCAGCCAAATGACACCGAACAGCAGAAACCCGAGCAGGCATGCCATCATGGTCAGCGCTTTGCGGGCGTTCGGGCCCTGCGGTTGACGAAACACGTTGACCGCGTCGGCGATCGCCTCGACCCCGGTCAACGAGGTGCCGCCATTGGCGAACGAGCGCAGAAGGACCAAGATCGTAGCGCCCATCACGATGCCGTTGCCTTGGTGAACCGACACGGCACCGACAATGTGCTCCGGGTCGTATTTCGGTAAACTACCAAAGATTTCGCGGACCACACCGGTCACGATCAACGTGGTCATCATCGCGGCGAAGGCATACACGGGGACGGCGAAGAGTCGGCCGGCCTCTTTCATGCCGCGCAGATTGCCGAACGAGAGCAGCAGCAACGCTCCCACGGTGATCTCCAGATGGTACGGGCCCAGACTGGGTACTGCAGAGACCACCGCTACCGTGCCCGCCGAGCACTGGATGGCCACCGTCACCACGTAGTCGATCAGCAGCGCCGCTGACGAGAGCTGCGCGATTTTCGGCCCGAAGTTGGCGCGCGCCACCACATACGAGCCGCCCCGCTGCGTGTAGACCATCACCACCTGCCGGTACGACGCGGTGACCAGCGCCAGGATCAGCAGGATGACGCCCGCGAGCGGCAGGATCAGTGTGAACGCCGCCAACCCCGCGGCCGGTAGCAGCTCGATCAAGATCTGCTCGGGACCATAAGCGGTCGACGAAACTGCGTCGGGCGAAAGAGCGCCTAACGCAATGGGATTCGACAGGCTTTCGTGCTCGAGCTGCTCGTTGATCAGCGGTTTACCCAGAAAAAACCGCTTCCACCCGTCCACGAAAGTGGACGGAGCTTTATGCTCGTCCGCCGGATCTACCACAGTTTTGCTCTTCCCCGCCCTGACGCTCCCAATACTTACGAAAAACTTACGCCCGAGAACGTTAGCGTCTCTACCGGAGATTCGGTTACCCGAGGGGGTGCTGCCAGCGACAATCTCAGCCAATTATCATCTCGGCCGGGGCATTGTGCTGCGTCGAATCGACGCGAGCTGTCAGAGCATCGGGGTGGCGGCCTGCGCTTTTCCGGTGGGTTCGGGCGACTGACCAGAGCTTTCGTCGTCTGCCATCCGAAGCGCTTGGGCGACCCGCGACCCCACGTCGTAGGCCAGAATCTGCGCGCTCGCGTCCGGGATCCGGCTGATCACCCGGGCCATCTTGTCCGCGGTGCGGTCATGCAGCAGCCGGTCCGCCAGCGGCGAATACATCCGGCGCGGCAACAAGGCCGTCACGGTGTCGTCCGGGTAATCACGCTTGACCTGCGCAACCAACTGCTGGGCGGCACGGCAGAGGTTTCGATCCTCGCAATCGACCATCAGTAACTCGATGTCGTGGCTGAAGCGCGGCCAGCGCACCTGCAACCGTGCGGCCCGCGCCTCGTCCAGAACCAGGTGCACGGCAGTCAGCGTGTGGGCGTGCAGTCCCCTGGCATAGCGCAGGGCCTCGACCACAGCCGGATCGATGGAATCCACGAATAACAACACCCGATGCCGCGGGTGCGCGGTCAGGTCAGGACGCTCGGCGCGAGACATCTCCAGCACCGACGCCTCCGCGCGATACTGCTTGTTGAGTCGAATCAACGTGTACACCAGCGCGGGAAAGACCACCACGATCAGCCAGGCACCTTCGGTGAACTTCGCTATCGCGAAGATCAACACCACGAGCGTCGACAAGACGCCGGCCGACAGGTTGATAGCCAACTTGCGGCGCCAGCCGCGGTCGCGCTGGCTCAGATGGTGCTTCGTCATGCCGTAGCCGGCCATCGCGAACGCGCTGAACACTCCCATTGCAAACAGCGGCACCAGCGCGTTGACCGAGCCGCCGGTGGCCACCAGTAGCACCACGGCAAGGACCGCCAGCAGGATGATGGCATTCGAGAAGACCAGCCGGTGGCCGCGTTTCATCAGCGGTCGCGGCAAGAAACTGTCCTCGGCCACGAAATTCGCCAACGCGGGAAAGCCGTTGAAGCTGGTGTTGGCGCCGTTGTACAGAATCGCGGCGCTGGCCGCCTGAAGCAGGAAATACAGCACGTTGCCGACCAGCCCGTTGCCGAAGACCGCGCGACCGATCTCAGACAGCATCGACGGGTATCCGGCGACGTACGGAGTCGCGTGCGTGACGAACGCCAACCACGCCACGCCGGCCAGCAACAGCCCCAGAATCCAGGCCATGATCGTCAGCACCCGGCGCGCGTTGCGGCCTTCTGGCTGACGAAAGAGGTTGACCGTGTTGGAGATTGCCTCCACCCCGGTCAGCGACGAGCCACCGTTGGCGAACGCCCGGAGGATCACCAGCACGGTCGCCCCCATCACCAGGCCATTGCCCTGATGCACCGGCACCGCCCCGGCCAGGTGAGCGGGATCGTATGTCGGCAGTCCCCCGAACACCTCACGCACGACCCCGACCACGACCAGTAGCGCCAGCATGCCGATGAACCAGTACGTCGGCACCGCGAACGCCCGACCGGCCTCGCGCAAGCCACGCAGATTGGCGAAACAAAAGATCAATACCGCGCCGACGGTGATTTCCAGGCTATATGGACCCAGAACCGGGAGCGCCGAGGCCACCGCCACCGTGCCGGCCGCACACTGGATCGCCACGGTGACGACGTAGTCGATCAACAATGCCGCCGCCGCGACCTGCGCCACCCGTGGCCCGAAGTTCTCCCGCGCCACGATGTAGGACCCGCCCGCTCGGGTGTAAGTCATTACGACTTGGCGGTACGACGCCGCGACCAACGCCAGGATCAGCAGGATTACACCGGTCAGCGGCAGCAGCAACACGAATGCGGCCATCCCCGCGGCCGGTAGCAACTCAACCATGATCTGCTCGGGGCCGTAGGCCGTCGAAGAAATTGCATCCGGCGAAAGTGCGCCCAACGCAACAGGATTCGATAGCTTTTGATGATGCAGCTCATCGGTGATCATCGGCTTGCCGAGCACGGCTCGCTTCCACGCGTCAACGAATGACGGTGCGATCCTGCTATCGGCAGCCGGGACTGTCATCGATCATTCCTAACCGATGACAGCGCTACCCGCCCGAATCCATACGGGTTCCAAACGGCATCCTTACGAGATTTTGACACCCGGCCCATCGCGGCCCATACGTCGCGAAGGCAGCGGAAACGTCGATACAGTGTCCAGCAACGCAAGCGGCTTGGGATGATG
>NZ_DATNJW010000564.1:0-5279 GCF_035603715.1 Mycobacterium sp.
GTCATCGTGGGTGGGCACGCGACTGAATTACGTTCCAGGATCCAGTGATCCGATCGACGGCGCTGCCGACACGCTGCTGGCCGGCGCCGGTGTATGCCGCGACTACGCCCATTTGGTGATCGCCATGTTGCGCGCGCTGCACATTCCGGCCCGTTTGGTGGCGGTGTACGCACCCGGCTGTGAGCCGATGGATTTTCACGCGGTCGCCGAAGCGTTCGTCGACGGCGAGTGGCGGGTCGTCGACGCGACCTGCCTGGCGCCCAGGCAGTCGATGGTGCGCATCGCAACCGGCCGCGACGCCGCCGACACTGCGTTCCTGGACAATCACCACGGCGCGATCACGTTGAACGCCATGACGATCACCGCCATCGTCGACGGTGAGTTGCCCATCGATACGCTCGACCAACTGGTGAGCTTGCGCTAGCAGAATTCAGTGCAAGCCGAGCCGCTCCCGAACTGTGTCGGCCAGGAACCGTGTCGTCGACACCGGGTGGAAGCTAAGAGCGGCGTCGGTCAGGGCTTTGCGGGAATCCGCACTCAGCTCGATATCGGCTGCGGCGACGTTGAATTCGAGCTGCTCGACACTGGATGCCCCCGGAATGGCAACGACATTGGGCAGGCTGATCAGCCAGGCCAGCGCCACCTGCGCGGGCTTGGCGTCGACGTCGCTGGCAACGTCGCGCAACGTCTGCAGCAGCGGCTCGATCCGGCGCAAGTTCTCGGTACCGAACAGCGAGTTAACCGCGCGAACGCCGCCGGGGCGGTTGTCCACGCCATACTTGCCGCCCAGAAGTCCTTGGGCCAGTGGGCTGTAGGCGATCACCACGCGGTTCTCCTGCTCGGCGAACGGGACCAGACCCTTGAGTGCCTGCGGGCGGGCGAGTGAGAAATCCACCTGGTTGCTGATGACCGGTCGCCCGAGTGCGGCATCGGCCTGCTTCCAACGAGACAAGGAGTAATTCGACACGCCGGCGGCGCCGATTGCGCCGCTGTCGAGCAGGTCACGCATGCCGGGCATGATCACCGAATCGGGGACGACCGGGTTGGGTTGGTGAATCTGATAGAGCGGGATGTGCTCGAGCTGCAGCCGCCGCGCGCTGGCGCGCGCCCGCTGCTTGACCACCGCGGGAAACGGCGCGACCGGAAAGACCTTGCTGGCCACCGCAACTTGATCGCGCTCGTCGCCCAGTGCCTCGCCGAGGATTCGCTCGCTTTTGCCAAGCCCGTACACCTCGGCGGTGTCGAAGAAGTTGACGCCCAAAGCGCGTGCGCGGTGGACGATATCGCGGGCGGGTCCGGCGGCGTAATCATCGCCGTAGCCCCACTCGCGGGATCCGAACTGCCAAGTTCCCAGCCCGACCCGGCTGACCTTGCCGACGCCTTCGATGTGGAGATACTTCATCTGGCTCACGGTACGGACCGAGACGGACGGCCGCTCAGGTGATCGCGCCGTGCCGTTCGAGCACCTCCATCACCTGGCGGCTCTGGACCACGTCTTCGCGTTCGCACAGCCGGCGCATCTCGTTGACCACGGTTTGCAGGACGTCGAGACGCTCCGATGCTTGGACCAGCGTGCCGAGCCAGTTGTCGTAGTCGCGCTCGTCGCAGCCAATCTCGGCAACGGCGAAAGAAGTCATGCTCACTGCGATCACACTCCCGCCCTAAGGGTGCGCGTAGCGCACACAGGATCCTCCAATGTGAGCTGCGGTTAGCCCGTTGAAAACGTGTCTAAACTCACAATTCGCCGACCGCCAACTATCCGGACACCGGGTCCCACTCATCGGAATTGACGACCGGGGTGACGCGGTATCGGCCGGGTATGGAATGCCGATCCGGCGGCCGATACGCTGTGGCTGCAACGGGGCGCGTTACACGAAAGGGCGAATATGTCACGGACAGTGGTCGTTGGGGCGTCGAGCGGTCTCGGGCGCTGCATTGGTGTCGGTCTAGCCCAACGCGGCGGACAGATCGCGTTGCTGGCCCGGCGCCGCGACCGCATTGAAGCCGCGGCTGAGGAAGCAGGTTCAGGCGCCGTCGCCGTCGAATGCGATGTCACCGACGAGGCGTCGTGTCGGTCGGCATTCGATCAGGCGGCCGAAGCGCTGGGCGGTATCGACAACCTCATCTACACGCCGGCCATCAGCCCGCTCGTTCGCATGGTCGACACCGGCGCCGACACGTGGCGGCGCATCTTCGACACCAACGTCATTGGCGCGTCGCTGGCGACGGCGGCGGCGATTCCGCACCTGACCGCCTCCGCGGGCAAAGCGGTCTATCTCTCATCTGACGCGGGCACCTTCGGGCCGCCCTGGCCCGGTCTCGGCGCCTACGGCGTCAGCAAAGCCGCGCTGGAACGACTCGTGGAGGCCTGGCGGGCCGAGCATCCGGATGTCGGCTTCACATGCCTCGTCGTCGGGGAGTGCGCGGGCGGCGAGGGTGACGCGGCAACCGGAATGAACGCGGGCTGGGACATGGATCTGGCGATGCAGGCCTACCCGCTGTGGGTGTCGGGCGGTTGCATGCCCGGCAAGCTGATGCCCGTTGAGGATCTCATCGAGGTGGTGCAGACGATCCTGCAGACCAATTCCTCCACGTCGATGCCGGTCGTGGTCGCCCGTGGTGCGCCGGCCGCCCAGGTCGCATTCCCCGACACGAATTAGCCGCGGCGGCAATGGCGATCGTCGCGGTCGCGGTGGCCCGGTACGGCCGGGATTCCTGTCGCTGAACTGACGCCGTCCCCTACAGTTACGCTGACGATCACGAGCGAAGGAGACGCCGATGGCGTGGTTCCTGGCCCTCCAGGGCCCATCCCACACCCCCCACCAGTCATTGGTGTACGAGCTTCAAGACGGGGTGGACACGGAGAAGCTCGCTCAGGAGCTCGTCAGTTCCGCGACTCTGGACCGGGTTGTGTCCGTTCCCGCGGTGTTGTCGGCGAACAAGCGCCGGCACCAGAAGGTGACGATTTACATCCGGCCCGCCGCATGGGGCCTGTGGTCGTTCTATGAGCTGTCCGATGAGGACCGCCGTGAGATGGCGAAGAACAACCCGGTGGTCAACGCGCTGGCGCAGGCGGCACAGCAGCGCGCGGCGACGCAAGGCCGGCACGCACCCGGGCCGATGACCGTCCAGGTCAATCCGTTGACCGGCCAGGTGGGACCCGCCAACTCCGGTTAGACAGCTACGCGGTGTGCTGAGAATCGCCGGGGTCGTCGTCCAGCGACGCGGCCCCGAGCGTCGTCAGCATGTCGACCGCGGCTCGTTGCCAGGTGAACATTTCAGCGCGGCGCCGGGCGGCGGCGCGGCGATGCTCTTCGGGGCGGCTGACGATTGCGGTGACGGCCTCGGCGATCGCTCTTGGGTTGTTGTCGGCCAGTGCGCCGCTGTCCGCGGTGATGATCTCGCCCAAGGCGGACGTGCGGGAGACCACGGCCGGCGTTCCGCATGCCAGCGACTCCAGCGCGGCCAGCCCGAAGGTTTCGTGCGGTCCCGGTGCGAGCGCGACGTCGGCTGACGCCAGCAGCTCGGCGACGCTGTGCCGGTCGGAAATGAAGCCGGTGAAATCGACTGGCAATCGAGCGGCCTGCCGCTGCAGCCTGGCGCGCAGCGGGCCATCACCCACCACGACCAGTCGGACGTCAACTCCGGCGTCGCACAACGCGGCAACCGCGTCGATGCTGCGATCGGCCCGTTTCTCCACCGACAACCGGCCGCAGTGCACCAGCAATATCTGGTTCGGTGCGGCCCAACGCTGACGGACAAGGGCCGAACGACGCGACGGGTGGAAGGTGTCCAGGTCCACGCCGAGCGGAATGGTGACGGTATTCGTCGCGCCGATGCGGTCGAATTCTTCGCGGGCAAACCCGGTGGTGCACACCACGGTGTCGTAGTTGGCGGCGGTACGCCGGTTGGCGAAGTCGGCGAACCTCCGCGCGGTGCGGCGCGGAAGTACTTGGCCCGCAAGGCGATCAAGGCGCTCATGGGAGATCATCACCGTCGTCGCGCCGTTGTCGCGGCCCCAGCGACCCAGCGATCGCAGCGTGAGCCGGTCCGACACCTCGAGGGTATCGGGTCGCAGGCTCTGCAGCAGTGTGCGGACCGGACCCGGCAGCACGGCGCGGTATCCACCAGTGAACGGAATCAGCTTGGCGGGCACCGTGATTCGCACAACCCCAGTGGACAGTTCACTGTGCTCGGCGTGCCGCCCCGGGACTATCAGAAACACCTCGTGGCCCGCGAAACAGTATTCCGCGCCCAAGCGGTCGACGGCGGTGCGAAGGCCGCCGGATCGAGGCCCATAGAAGTTGGCGACCTGAACAACACGCATATGACCAGCGAAACTGGCCCTCGTGTGCGGTCAACGATCTAACACTGACGAGTAACTGAACAAGCCGTGAACACCGCAGATCGCCGAGGTCGATACGAGGCCTCAGACGGCGGGTCGCAGGCGAAAGACCCTGATCTGACGCGGTGCGCAACTGGCGCGATAGCGCTCGTAACCGGCGTAGAAATCGGCAGCGGTGGCCCATGCCGCGGCGCGGGCGTCGCCGCTGAGCAGCTCGGCTCGGTACTGCGCCGTCGGCGCCATGAATTCGACCGTGCATTCGGGATGCGCCAGCAGGTTGGCGCTCCAGGCCGGATGCTGTGGGCGTCCGTAATTGGACCCGATCGCGAGCAGCCCGTCGGAGTCGTTCATCAACGTCAACGGATGCGTTCGCTGCAGCCCCGACTTCGCGCCCGTCGTCGTGACCAGCCCCACCCTGCCGACTCCGATCGAGCTCAGCCGGCCGTTTGTCGGGGGAATCAGCACCTTGTCGATCCGCGGCGCCAGGTGGAGCAGGAACCGATAGCCGAGCGGGCTCATCAGGGCACGTTCCATCAGCGACTCATGAATGCGGAGTCGTCGACCACGAAGCGGGCTTTCTCGCCGAAGGGACACGGCACGACGGTACACACTAGAGCTCCGGGATATGGGTATTCCGCAAACCATCTCCGCACTATTGGGAATCACTGAGCGAAGCCTAAAATTGCTCTAATGCCCTGGTATTACTCATCGCAGCGCGCGGTAGGGTTATGGTCGCGGGCTCGGACCGGCAACGCCGTGGGCCTATCGCGCCGCGCTTGGGTCGGGGTTACGACGAGAATGGGAAACAAGCAGATGCGCCACTTCGCGGCCACGTTTGTCGTGTGGGGCGTCGGGATGCTCGTCGCGGGGTGCGGCGGCAGCAATCATGCCGGCACGACCTCCACGACGACCGTCACGTCGCTGATCCCGCGGC
>NZ_DATNJW010000565.1:0-6924 GCF_035603715.1 Mycobacterium sp.
ACTGCCGCTCGCACAACCTGAGTGTGCGAGCGGTCTCCGGGCGCGCCACGCTGGCCGGATTCACCGTCAACCATCGTTTCAGCCTGCCGGGTCTGCCCGCCCCCTACGTCGTCGCCCAGGTCGCCATCGCCGAGGACCCGCGAGTTCGACTGACCACCAACATCATCGACTGCGATCCCGAACAACTTGAATTGGGCCAGCAGGTGGAGGTCGTCTTCGAGCACGACGAGGACGTCTGGTTGCCGCTGTTCCGTCTCGTCGAAGACGCAGAATCCACCGCGTTGCCCATCGATGAGATCGCACCGGAGCGGTTCGGCGAGTTCGTGCGGCCGATGCTGACGCCGGAGAAATTCGAAGACAAGGTGGCGCTCACCGGGATCGGCATGTCGGAGATCGGACGGCGGTTGATGGTGCCACCGCTGTCGCTGACTATCGCGGCGTGCGAGGCAGCGATCGCCGACGCCGGCCTGACCATCGACGACATCGACGGCATGTCGACCTACCCTGGCGGCGGCAACCTCGGCGGCTTCGGCGAAGGCGGGGTCACCTCTTTGGAAGCCGCCCTTGGCATTCGGCCGACTTGGCACAACGGCGGCATCGAGACTTTCGGCCCTGGCGGCTCGGTGATCGCCGCGATGCTCGCCATCGCCGGCGGGCTGGCCCGGCATGTGCTCTGCTTTCGGACCTTGTGGGAAGCCACCTTCAACGAGCAGATGAAGCAGGGCAAGATCGTTCCGTCGGGAGGCCGTCGCGCCGACTGGCTGCTGCCGTTCGGCGCCACCTCAGCCGCACATACGTTGGCGCAGAACGCACAACGCCATTTCCACCGCTACGGCACGACGAAAGAGACACTGGGCTGGATCGCGTTGAACCAGCGCGCCAACGCCGAGCTGAACCCGACGGCGGTGTACCGATCGCCGATGACCATGGACGACTATCTCCATGCGCGTCCTATCACCACACCGTTCGGGCTCTACGACTGCGACGTGCCCTGCGACGGCGCTGTCGCGGTGATCGTATCGGCCGTCGATGCCGCCCACGACACCGCCAAACCACCGGTGTTCGTCGACGCCGTCGGCACCCAGATCATCGAGCGGATCGATTGGGACCAAAGCACATTGACCCACGAACCTCAGGTATTAGGGCAATCCGCCCACCTATGGTCGCGCACCTCGTTGAAGCCCGCGGACGTCGACGTCGCCGAGCTGTACGACGGGTTCACCATGAACTGCTTGTCCTGGATCGAAGCGCTCGGATTCTGCGGCATCGGTGAGGCAAAAGACTTCCTGGACGGCGGAAAGAACATCGCCCGCGACGGTCAGCTACCGCTGAACACCCACGGCGGTCAGCTGTCCCATGGCCGAACCCACGGCATGGGTTTGCTGCACGAAGCGATCACGCAATTGCGCGGCGAGGCCGGCGAACGACAGGTCGCCGATGCCCGCGTCGGAGTGGTCAGCAGCGGCGGGCTGACGCCCAGCGGCGTGCTGCTGCTGCGGGCTGAGTAGATGGCGACGATAGTTCCGCAGCCGAGGCTCGTCATCGTCGACGGCGTGCCGATGTCCGCGTTGGTCGCCGAGGCGCCGGACCCGCGAGCGGTGATCGTCGCTATTCACGGCGGAGGCACCACCGCACTGTATTTCGATTGCCCAGGCCATCCTGAGTCGTCGCTGCTGCGAGCCGGCGCGGCGCACGGATACACCGTGATCGCACTCGACCGGCCCGGCTACGGCAGCTCAGCTCCCTACCCCGAGGCGGTGGCCCGCCCCGAACAACGGGTTGCGCTCGCATATGGCGCGGTGGATCGGATTCTCGGCGAAAGACCGCGCGGTGCCGGGCTTTTCCTGATGGCCCATTCCGGCGGATGCGAACTCGCGATGCGGATGGCCGCCGACCGGCACCGCACCGATCTGCTCGGCATGGAACTTGCGGGCACCGGGCGGCACTACCATCCGGCGGCGCGCGCGATCCTGAAAGTAGCCACCCGGGACCACCGCCCGGCAGGGCTGCGCGAGCTGTTGTGGGATCCGGCCGAACTGTATCCGACTGAAGTACTGGGCGGCGCAACGGTTTATCCGGGCGCACCACCTTACGAGGATCAGATGGTGTCCAACTGGGCCCGCCAAGACTTTCCGGCCCTCGCCCCGAACGTGCGGGTGCCCGTGCAGTTCAGCATCGCCGAGCACGAGAAGGTATGGCAGTCCGATCCGCCGGCACAGGCCGAGATCACAGCACTGTTCTCCGGCGTACCACGCTTCCACATCAACGAACAAAGCGATGCCGGCCATAACATCAGCCTCGGCTACACGGCCGCGACCTATCACTCGACGGTTCTGTCGTTCGCCGACGAATGCGTGAACGGTCAAACTTCGGACGAGCAAAGCGGTTTGGAGGCCGGCTGATGGACGTCGGGTTCATTGGGTTGGGCAGCCAGGGCGGTCCGATGGCCGGACGCATCATCGAAGCCGGGTTCCCGACGTCGCTGTGGGCGCGCCGCCCGGCCACACTGCAACCGTTCACCGGCACCGCCGCCAAGTTCGCCGAATCACCGGCCGAACTCGCCGCCGCCAGCGATCTCGTCTGCCTGTGCGTGGTGGGTGACACCGACGTCGAGGAGATCACCAGCGGCGACGACGGAGTGTTGGCCGGGCTCAAGCCCGGCAGCGTAATCGCCGTGCACAGCACCGTACACCCCAAGACATGTCACGAACTCGCGAAAACAGCTGCCGCGCAGGGTGTCTCAGTTATCGATGCGCCGGTGAGTGGTGGCGCACCGGCGGTGGCCGAAGGACGTCTGCTGGTGATGGTTGGCGGCGACGCCGACGTCGTCGAACGGTGTCGTCCCGTGTTCGAAAGCTACGCCGACCCGATCGTGCACCTTGGCGATCTCGGTTCGGGACAAACCACCAAGCTGTTGAACAACTTGCTGTTCACCGCCAACCTGGGGACGGCGGCCACCACGTTGGCGCTCGGCGAGGCGCTCGGTGTCTTACCCGACCGCCTCAGCGAGGTCGTCTCCCGCGGCAGCGGTAACAGCTTCGCGCTCAACGCTCTTGGCGGCGACACCGCCGGTTTGGAGCGGCTGGCCGGCCTGGCCGGCGCGCTGCTGCAGAAGGACGTCCGATTGCTCGCCGACGTCGCGGACGCCGTGACCGCTGCCGGCGGGGTTGTGCTGGACGCCGCCGATGCCACGCTGTCACTCATGGAACACCCACGGTGAGAATCGGATTCGTCGGCGCTGGGCGGATGGGTCGTCCTATGGTGGCCCGCCTGGTCGCGGCCGGTTATGAAGTCAGCGTGCTCGGTCGATCCAACGACAAGCGCTCAGCCATAGCGGAATTGGGGGCCGAAGCGGTCGGCGAGGTCGCGGCGGTGGGCGCCGCCGCCGACGTGGTGGTGATCTGCGTGTTCACCGACGAACAGGTGCGCGAAATCTGCCTGACCGACGATCTGATCGCAGCGATGCCGTCCGGCTCGGTTCTGGTGCTGCACACCACGGGCAGCCCCCACACCGCCCAGATCATCGCCAAACGCGCGGCGCCGCACGACGTCGACGTGGTGGATGCGCCGGTCAGCGGCGGCCCGCACAACGCGGCGGCCGGTGAACTGACGCTGTTTGTCGGCGGCGCCGACCACACGGTGGCCCGAGTCCGCCCGGTGCTGAGCTCCTACGGGGACCCGATCCTGCATGTCGGCCCGCTGGGAGCCGGCCAGAAGGTCAAGCTGATCAACAATGCGCTGTTCGCCGCGCAGCTCGGGTTGCTTGCCGACTCGGTCGAATTCGCGGCGCGGCTCGGCGTCGAGGAATCCGCGCTACTCACCGCTCTGCCGCACGGGAGCGCGGCGAGCCGCGTGTTGGACATCGTCGCGGCCGGCGGATCGGTGGCGTCCTTCATCGAAACCGCAGGCGAATTCGTCGGCAAAGACGTCGCGGTGATCAGGCGCATTGCCGCCGAACTGGGCAGCGACCTCGGCACAATCGACGACGTCATCGATGTGGCAATTCCGAGGGTCAGATGAGGTCTTTTCGACACGCGACGAACCGGCTACCGTTAGCGTTACAGTCGAGCATTCCGTCGTAACGCTGTACGCCGCTCATTGGGCGGTGAGGAGGGTGAAATGACCAAACCAAAGGTCGTCTTTGATCCGTTCTCCGAGGAGTTCTTCACGGACCCATTCGACATCTATCGACGAATGCGGGAGGACGCTCCGCTCTACTACGACGAAAAAGAAGACTTTTACGCGCTGACCCGACACGAGGACGTGGCCGGCGCGCTCAAGGACTTCGAGACCTACTCCTCTACTCGCGGCTGCGACCTGGCGATGGTGCGCAAGGGGATCTCCGAGGAGATGAGGTCCATCATCTTCATGGACCCGCCGGATCACCGCCACATGCGCAGCCTGCTCAACAAGGCCTTCACTCCGCGGGCGATTCAATCGCAGTTGGCTGACGTGCACGAGGTGACCGACAAATACCTCAGCGCGGTTGATCCGGACAACTTCGACGTCGTGCAGGACTTCTCCGGTCCGTTCCCGGTCGAAGTCATCACCCGGATGGCCGGAGTGCCGGAGGAATACCGCCAGCAGGTGCGGCACTGGATCGACATCAGCCTGAGCCGCGAGCCGGGCCAGGTCGAAGTCAGCGAAGCCGGGATGCAAGCCAACATCGACACCGCTATGTACTACTACGGCTTGATCCAGGAGCGCCGCGAGGACCCGCAGGACGACATGATCAGCCGGCTGATCGCAGCCGAAATCCCTTGCGACGACGGCACGTCGCGCCGCCTCGACGACATCGAGATCACCGGCTTTTCCACGTTGCTCGGCGGTGCGGGGGCGGAGACGGTCACCAAGTTGGTCGGCAGCGCGGCCGTGCTGTTCGCCCGCAACCCCGACGAGTGGGAGAAGCTGAAAGCAGACCGCAGTAAGGTCCCGGCTGCCGTCGAGGAACTGCTGCGCTACGAGGGACCGGTGCAGTACAACGTCCGCTACACCCTCAAAGAGGCCCACGTCAGTGGCGGCACGATTCCACCGGGCAAGCCGGTGTTCGTGATGAACGCCGCCGCGAACCGCGATCCGGACGCCTTTACTGACGCCGACACCTTCAACATCGACCGCGACCAGACCGAGGCGCAGCACCTTGGTCTGGGATACGGGATTCACAGTTGCCTCGGCGCCGCACTGGCACGGATGGAAAGCAGGATCGCGCTGGAGAAGCTGCTCGACTTCATGCCCAACTACGAAGTGCAATGGGATGACTGCAAGCGGGTCAGCATGCAGAATGTCGCCGGCTGGCTGAACGTCCCGGTGAAGGTGTTGCGATGAGGTGGTCTGGGTGACAAAGAAGATTGAAGTCGACTGGGGCCTGTGCGAAAGCAACGGCGTGTGCATGGGCGTCGTCCCGGAGGTTTTTCGGCTCGAGGATGACGACACGTTGACCGTGTTGCAGGACGAAGTGACTCCCGAAAACGAAGAGCAGGTGCTCGAAGCGGTTCGGCAATGCCCGCGGCAGGCGATCTCGATCAGCGAATAGCTACAAGCCCGGAGTTGCTGCGATATAGGCGTTGTCGTCTTGTCGGACCCTTCTGCCATAATCGAATGTATGTTCGAGTCAACGATGCGGCGACTACGGGAGGCGGCGCGGGCCGAGAACCGGGCTGCGGGGCAGCGGTTGGCGGTGATCGGCGAGTTGGACCTGCTGTGGCTGAGACGTTTCGGTGAGCGCGAGACCTGGGGCACCGACACCCATGACGCGATCACCGCGGAGATAGTGGCAGCGCTGGGGATCACGCGTGGGTTGGCGGACAGTTACCTGGACTACGCGCGGGCGATGCGGTTGCGACTGCCGCGGGTGGGCGCGCTGCTTGTGGCCGGCGATATCGCTTACCGGGCGTTTCAGACGATCGTCTTTCGCACCGACTTGATCACCGACCCGCAGGTGCTGGACGCCGTGGATGCCGAACTGGCACTGAAGGTTGCGCGGTGGACGGGCATCACCCAGGGTCGGCTTGGCGGACACGTCGACCGGATCGTGGCGCGCGCCGATCAGGATGCGGTGCGGCGGCGGCGGGAACGCCGCGGCGACCTCGAAGTCTCGTTCTGGGGCGATGCCGATGGGTTGACCGAGATGTTCGGACGCCTGGTTACTACCGACGCCCACGCCATCGACGCTCGCCTCGATGCATTGGCCGCCACCGTGTGTGCCGATGACCCGCGCACCCGCAACCAGCGCCGCGCCGATGCCTTGGGCGCGCTGGCCGTGGGAGCGGACCGGCTGAGTTGTCGCTGCGGTCAAGGACATTGCGCCGCCGCGGCATCGCCCGCACCTTCGCCTGTAGTAATCCATGTCATCGCCACCGAGGCGACGCTTGACGGCACGGGGCGCATGCCAGGCTCGATGATCGGCAGCGACGCGGTCGTCCCCGCCGAGTTGATCGTTGAGTTGGCGCGGTCAGCCAAGTCACGGCCCCTGATCCACCCCGCCGACTTGCCACCGGAATCCGGCTACACCCCGTCGCGGAAACTAGCCGACTTCGTCCGCTGCCGGGACCTGACCTGCCGCTTCCCCGGCTGCGACCAACCTGCTACGTGCTGCGACCTCGACCACACCGTCCCCCACGCCGACGGCGGGGCCACCCACGCGTCCAACCTCAAATGCCTTTGCCGGCGCCATCATTTGCTCAAAACATTCTGGGGCTGGCGTGATCAACAACTGCCCGATGGCACGGTCATCTGGACCTCACCCGCGGGACAGACCTACATCACCACCCCCGGCAGCGCCCTATTGTTTCCGAGTCTTTGCGTACCCACCGGCGCGCCCCACTCGATACGCGACCTAAGACGCTCTGCTGACCGCGCCGCGATGATGCCGAGGCGTCGGCGTACCCGCGCCCAAAACCGGGCCAATTACGTTGCCGCAGAACG
>NZ_DATNJW010000566.1:0-5024 GCF_035603715.1 Mycobacterium sp.
CGCCGGAAAGAGGCCGCCCGCCGAAGCCGCCCGGACCACCCAACCGCGGCTTCTTCCCGCGCCGTCAGCCCCCGCCACCGTCGGAGTCACCGACCCGCCACATCCCCCAGCCGGGGCGTCCGCAGCCACCGTCCAGCCGCGACGTGCCGCGGCCACAGCAGCCCGGGCGTCCGCCGGGCCGGCCGCCGCAGCAACCGCCCCCACCGCCACGCCAACCGCAGCAGGCCGGCCTGCCGCCCAACCCGCGGCCGCAGCAGCCGGGCCCGCCGGCCCAGCCGCACGAAAGCCTGACGACCCGGATATCGATACCCACGCCGCCGCCTCCGCCGTCCGCGGAATCGAAGGAGTCGGGCCGACGTAAGTTCTTCGCGAATCGGACGTCGCTGCTGTTGATCTTGTTGATCGTGGCGCTGGTGGTCATCGCGATACCGATTGGCGGTGAGTTGTACGCCCGCCACGTCGCCAGCACCAAGGTCGCGAACGCGGTGCAGTGCGAGGTGCAGGACAGCTCGAACGTGTCGTTCTCCCCCGCTCCACCGGTGTTGTGGCAGTACCTCAGCAAGAACTACAGCGACATCTCCGTGCAGACGGCCGGCAACCAGGTGCGCTCGGCCAAAGGCATGAAGGTCAGCTTCGACATCCGCGACATCAAGTTGAACAACAGCAACAACTCTCAGGGCACGATCGGCTCGATCAACGGGACGGTCACCTGGTCATCGGACGGCATCAAACAGTCGATCCAGAACGCAGTTCCGGTACTCGGCGCTTTCGTCAGCAGTGGCGTCACCACCAACCCCGGCGACGGCACCATCCAGATGAAAGGCCTGCTCAACAGTGCCACCGTCAAGCCGCAGATCGTCAACAACGGGCTGTCGCTTCAGGTGGTCGATGTGAGCGCGCTCGGCTCCAAGGTGTCCACAGACACGGCGCAGAAATACCTGGACGACCTGATGGCCAAGGCCACCAAGAATTACCCGCTGGGTCTGAAGGCCGACAGCATCAAGGTCACCGACAGCGGGGTGGAGGCCACGTTCTCCAGCAGCAACGCGACCATCCCGGCCGGCGGCAGCACCGATACCTGCCTGGCCAACCTCTAGCCGAGGCCGTCCAGCACAGCGCGGGTGCCCGACAGCCCCAGCCGGGTGGCGCCCGCATCGAGCATCGCCACCGCGGCGTCGGCGCTGCGAATGCCGCCGCTGGCTTTGACCCCCAACCGTCCGCCCACGGCGTCGGCCATCAACTCCACGGCCGCGACAGACGCGCCGCCGGCGGGGTGAAAACCCGTGGAGGTCTTCACGAAATCCGCGCCGGCGTCTTCGGCGGCACGGCAGACCGCGGTCAGGGTGCGTTCGTCGGCCAGCGTCAACAGGGCGGCCGACTCGACGATCACCTTGAGCACGGCACCGGGCACTGCGGCGCGTACCGCCGCGATGTCCGACCGGACGGCATCGATGTCGCCGGCGATCGCCGACCCGACGTCGATGACCATGTCGATCTCACCCGCGCCGGATGCGATGGCCTGTGCGGCTTCTCGCGCCTTCAGCTCGGGTAGGTGCTTGCCCGACGGGAAACCCGCGACCGCTGCGACCAGCACCCCCGCATGGGTTGCGTTGGGCACCATCGACGGCGAGACGCAGACCGCGCAGACGCCCAGCGCTGCGGCTTCGTCGGCGACCGCGGCCACCTCAGCGGCCGTAGCCTCGGGCTTGAGCAGGGTGTGATCGACGAGAGCGGCCACCTGCTCGCGGGTCCAGCGGCCAGGCATCAGAACGGCTCTCGCCCGCCGCCGGGATTGCAGCCTGTGCCGACCATCGTCGCGTCGTCCACGACCGGGCGCCACGGCTCCAGATTCCAGCTGCCCTTGCCCGGTTGCACGGTCTCGGCCAGTTCCCAGTGGCATTGGAATTGCTGACGCATGCCAGGCGTGCCGGCATTCGGGGCCAGCGCCAGCACCTCGGCCCATGCCTCGTCGGCCGCAGGCGTCGACGATCCGAGCTGGCGTGCCGCATCGCGCCCTGACCGCGTCGGATAGACCCGCAGACTGGGTTGCTGGTTCCACTGCGTCCACTCGGCGTGGTCGATGAACGGCGGCGGGTAAGCCAGCGTGCCGGGACCGGGTTCGGCGGATGCCGGAGCGATACCCGACAACACGCCGATCGCGGTCACCGCGAGGGTCAGAACTCGCATACCGCTATCGCGACTTACCCTGAATCTCAAGAAGTTTGGGCCGCACATCGACTAGGTAGACACCGGCTGCGCAGGCGCCGATGGTCGCCCCGAGCGCACTGAGCATCATGGTCAGCGGCACTGAGGCACCCAAGATCAACAACCAGACCGGCTTGGTCATCTTGTCGGCAGCCGTGTAGGCGTCGGGCCGCTGCATTGCCGCGTGCACGAAGGCGTAGAGCGCTGTCATCGCCACGGCGACCTGCAAGACCAAAAGGACGCTATTCACAAGACTCACGCAGTAAGCGTAAGCGGGAGGCGCTAGAAACGTCGACTCCGAGTCACCCTTAAGGGCGACTCGGAGTCGAGTGGTTGATCGGTCCGCCCTACCCGAGTGGGCAACGCGGACCGCCGGATCACTTCTGGGTGACCTTCTTGGCCGGAGCCTTCTTGGCCGGAGCCTTCTTGGCGGGCGCCTTCTTGGCCGGAGCCTTCTTGGCGACAGCCTTCTGCGCCTTCTTGGCGCCCGAGTCGGCCTTCTTGGGCAGCTCGATGCCGACCAGCTTGGCGGCACGCTCGCCGACCGCGCGGGTCTGCGACGCAACGGTGCCCAGCGCCTCCTGGGTCAGCTCGACCGCCTGGTCGACGTAGCCCTCGGCACGCTCGGAGACGTCGTCCAGACCGGACTGGCTGCGCAGGCGCTCCAGAGCGGCCTCGCCACGCTCGACCAGGTCGTTGTAGCGAGAGGTCGCGGCCTCGACGTAGCCCTCAGCGGCGCTGCGGAGCTCATCTGCGGTGAAGCGCTCGCGCAGGTCACGCAGCTGCTCGGGCAGGTCCTCCTGCAGCTTGGTCAGGCGAGCACGGCTCTCCTCGACTCGGCTGCGGGTGTCGGTGCGAGTCTCCTCGGCGCGCTCACGCAGCTCGGCGAGCAGGTCGTTGACCGTGGCCAGGGCCAGGTCAGCGGCGCCCAGTGCCGCAAGCAGCGGGGCCTTCAGGTCTTCGATGGACGGGTTGTTGTTGTCCGCCATGTTGTTTCCTTTCGTCATTCTCGTTGTGCGTCTGTGGATTACGTTGGATTTCCGGGTTTATGCAGAGGTGGTCTCCTCCCGGGCAGCCTCGTTTTGCTGCACGAAGGACGTGTAGATGTCCAGCAGAACCTGCTTTTGCCCCTCAGTGATCGTCGTGTCGGTGACGATCGCGTCGCGGACCTCGTTTTTCGGGCCGGGCTCGAGCATCCCGGCCTGGATGTAGAGAACCTCCGCAGAGACCCGCAGCGCCTTGGCGAGTTGGTTGAGAACACCCGCCGACGGCTTACGCAATCCGCGCTCGATCTGGCTGAGATACGGATTGCTGACACCGGCTTTTTCCGCCAGCTGTCGCACCGATACCTGAGCCGCCTCACGCTGCGCTTTGATGAAGCTGCCGATATCCGACGCAGCGGTAGACACCACAGCGGCAAGGTTTTCGTCTTGCGTCATGGCGACCCCTCGCGTTGGCTGGTAGGTGCGAACGCGCTCACGGTAGCTAACTAGTGCTAGCTTTTGCAAGCACTGTTAGCACGGCTCAGAACTTTTGCAAGCACTCCTAGAACAGCAGCTGCGCGAGTCCGTAGATGATCAGACCGGCCAGCGAGCCCACCACAGTGCCGTTGATGCGGATAAATTGCAGGTCACGGCCCACATGCAGCTCGATGCGCCGGCTGGCCTCCTCGGCGTCCCAACGCTCGATAGTGTCGGTAATGATCGCTGTGATCTCTACCCCATATTGACCGACCAGATGCTCGGCCCCACGGACGATCCAGTTATCGACCTTGTCGCGTAATTCCGCGTCGTCTCGTAGCGATTCGCCGATGCTCACCACCGCGTCGGTGATGCGCGTGCGCAGTGCGCTGGACGGGTCGTCGACCCCTTCGAGCACCAGCCGTTTGAGCGTCCTCCAGGCCGTCGCCGCGGCGTTGGTGACTTCCTCGCGCGACATCAGCTGCTCTTTGACCGCTTCGGCCCGCGCGATCGTCGCATCGTCGTGCTGGAGATCGTCGGCGAACTCGAAGAGGAAACGGGTCGCCGACCGTCGCAGCTCGTGTTCCGGATTGCGACGAACCTTGTCGGTGAAGTCCATCAGCTCGCGGTGGATGCGGTCGCCGACGAGATGGTCGATGAATCGCGGCGACCAGGTCGGCGAATCGCGCTCGATCACCCGCTGGATCACCTCTCCGGCGTTCAGCGACCACTGGAAGGCCCGGTCGGCCAGCAGTTGAATCAGCGCCTCCTGCCGGTTCTCGGCAAGCAGCGTGGACAGCACCCGTCCCACCGGCGGACCCCACTGCGGCTCGGCGATGCGCCGCACGATCATCCGGTCGATCACCTGCTGAACGTCGTCGTCGCGCAGCAGTTCCACCACCACCCGCAGCACCGTGGCCGACTCTGCGGCCACCCGCTCGGCGTGCGACGTTTCCGAGAGCCACTTGCCGAGCCGGCTCGGGATCTGCGCGTCGCGGATCTTGGTGCCGACCACCTCCGGCGACAGGAAGTTCTCCCGGACGAAGGTGCCGAGGCCCTCGCCGAGCTGGTCCTTCTTGCGCTTGATGATCGCGGTGTGCGGGATCGGGATGCCCAACGGGTGCTTGAACAACGCGGTCACCGCGAACCAGTCCGCGAGCGCGCCGACCATGCCGGCCTCCCCGGCGGCCCCCACATAGCCGACCCAGGCGTCGGTGAAGCCGGCGGCCTGGGCCCAACGGCAACCGAGGAACACCCCGGTGGCGCCGATCAGAAAACTCAGCGCCACGACCTTCATCCGACGCAGTCCCTGCCGGCGCTCGGCATCGGCCTGCGGGTCCGCGCCGGCGAACGACTCCG
>NZ_DATNJW010000567.1:0-13968 GCF_035603715.1 Mycobacterium sp.
GGGTTTGACCCTGGAAACCATTGACGAATTTCTCGACGGGCTGAATATTGTTGTCGAAGAATGTGATTCGCTCGACATGAAGGCGCACGTGCGAGAGCGGGCGCGGGCGCGGGGAATTCCGGTGTTGATGGCGACCAGCGATCGCGGCCTGGTCGACGTGGAACGGTTCGACCTCGAGCCGCAGCGGCCGATTCTGCACGGCCTGCTGGGCGAGGTGGATCCCGCCTCGCTGGCGCGGATGACGAGCGGGCAAAAGGTGCCGTATCTGGCGCGCCTGCTCGAGGCCGAGCATTTGTCCGGCCGCCTCCTGGCGTCTGTGGTGGAGATCGACCGCACTGTGTCGACATGGCCACAGGTGTCTGGCGACGTCGTGCTGGGAGCAACCGCGATCGCTGAAGCCGTGCGCAGAATCGGACTGGGCGAACACCTGCCGTCGGGCCGAGCACGACTCGACATCGGCGGTGGGCTCGATCAGATCGACCAGCCGGCGTTGCCGGAGGACCACGCCCTACCGCCGGCCGAGCATGCAGATCCGGTGTGGCCGGGCGTCGTCGGAATCGTTGCCGCCGCGGCGATCCGGGCGCCGTCCGCCTCCAACGCGCAACCCTGGCGGATCGACGCCGACGCGGACGCCATCACCATTCGGCTTGCCCCGGAACACACTTCGACGCTTGACGTAGGATACCGGGCCAGCGCCGTGGCGCTCGGGGCGGCGGTGTTCAACGCCAAGGTCGCGGCGGCAGCTCATCAGGTGCTCGGGCCGGTGAGTATAGGCGAAGGCGCCGGCGGTGTGCCGCTTCAGGCGACGCTGCAGCTTCGCGACGCCACAGACCCGCAGCTGGCCGGGTTGTACGACGCGATGCTGGCGCGGGAAACCAACCGCCGCTTGGGAACAGCCGAACCGATACCCGGTGACGCGGTCCAACTGCTGCACGCGACCGCCGAACGTGAGGGTGCGCAGCTGCATCTCGTGACTGACCCAGACGAAATCATCAGGGCGGCAAAGATATTCGCCGAGTCCGATCGTGTGCGTTACCTGACACCAAAACTGCACGCCGAGATGATCGCGGAACTGCGCTGGCCGGGAGATCCGCTTCCCGACAGCGGGATCGACATCCGCAGCTTGGAGTTCGAACCCGGCGAGCTCGCCATGGCGGACATCCTGCGGCGTCCGGAAGTCATGGCCAATCTTGCTCGGTGGAACGCGGGTTCGGCGTTGGGGGAGGGAACTCGCCGGCAGGTGGTGGCAAGCTCTGCGCTAGCAGTAATTTCGGTAGGCGGCGGATCGCTCGCCGACTATGCCCGCGGCGGCGCGGCCGCTGAGGCCGTGTGGATAATCGCGGAGCAACGTGGGTATGCGGTCCAGCCGATGTCGCCAATCTTCTTGTATGCCCGTGGTCGCGACGATCTTGCCGGAGTATCAACGACGTTCGGAGACGAGCTGGCCCGCCTACAAGAAGAGTTTGGCCAACTGGTCGGTTTGGCGAGCGGCGCGGCTATCGCTCTGGTGTTGAGAATTGCCGTCAGCGAACCGGCTTCGGTCCGAAGCCTGCGGGACTTTGACCGCGTCAATATACATCAACCGCTTTGAAGGGCTACCGTATCTGACATGTCCGGCGGGCTAGACGATCTGGTCACCGAGGCGGCCGCCAAGTTGATGGCGGCCACCGCGGCGGACCACGCCGCGATCAGCGAGCAGGTAGTCGCCGATACGGTGAGCCAATTCGGCGTGGACTTCGGTTTCCTGCGTCACAACGATCATACGATCCACGCAACGGTGCTCGTCGCGCTGTGGCCGCCGCGACCCTTCATTCCCGATCCCGATCCGATCGGAGTGGTGTATTTCGCTGACGCCGACCCGGTCTTCGCGCAGGCCGAAAACCTCAAAGTGCCCGACGTCCTCCGGCCCGCCCCTGCGAACGAGGAATATCAGCGCAATATCGAGGCGGGCACGGGTATTCCCAACAGCACCATCGCATGCGTGCCGCTGCTCTCCGGGAGTCTCACAACAGGCACGCTGGGTTTCGTCAAGATCGGTGACCGCGAATGGCTGCCGGAGGAACTGAACGCGCTCCAGGCGATCGCTACATTGTTCGCGCAGGTGCAGGCGCGCATCCAGGCCGAAGAGCGACTTCAGTACCTGGCCGAGCACGACGACCTCACCGGGTTGCTGAACCGCAGGGCGCTGATCGCGCGTCTCGACGAGCGCCTTGCTGCGGGCCGGCCCGGTCCAGTCGCGCTGGTGTTTGTCAACCTGGATCGCCTCAAGGCGGTCAACGATCACCTCGGCCACAAGGCCGGTGACCGGTTCATCGAAGTATTCGCGCGACTCTTGCGCGACGCCGCTGACGATTCCTCGGTCATCGCCCGTTTCGGCGGTGACGAGTTCGTCGTCGTGCCGAAAGAGCCTCTGGGCGCCGAGGCGGCCGAGGCATTGGCCCGACAGCTGCAGCAGCGCGTTCACAAGCAGGTGGAGGTCGACGGCGAGACCATCACCCGCACAGTGAGTATTGGTGTCGGCGTGGCCGAACCCGGCCGGGACACTTCCTCGGACATATTGCGTCGCGCCGATCAGGCTGTCGTCTCGGCCAAAAGCGTCGGCGGAAATGCGGTTGTAGCCTTCGACCCTGAGATGGCCGAGAAGTACGCCATCCGCAACGATATCGAGTTGCACCTCGAAGGGATCATCGACAGCGATAACGGCGCGTTGGTCCTGCACTACCTTCCGGAATTCGACATGCGCACCGGCGAGATCCTCGGGACCGAGGCGCTGATCCGTTGGCGACACCCCACTCGAGGTCTGCTGATGCCCGACTCGTTCATGGGCGTGGTCGAGTCCATCAACTTGGCGGGAAAGCTCGGCCGGCTCATAATGCGCTCAGCCTGTGCGCAATTCAGTGACTGGCGCAACCGTGGGCTGGCGCGCGATGCGGTGTTGCGCATCAACGTTTCACCCGCGCAACTGGTGACAGACGGCTTTGTCGGCCTTGTCGCCGCAACGCTCGACGAGTTCGTTCTCGACGCCAGCACCGTTTGTCTCGAGATCACCGAGCACGTCGTCGTCAAAGACATCGACACCACCCACAAAACCCTGGCGGGGTTGAAGGAGATCGGCGTGCAGGTGGCGATCGACGACTTCGGCACCGGCTACAGCGCACTGACATACCTGAAGTCACTTCCGGTGGACGCGCTCAAAATTGACAAGGAATTCGTCCGAGACCTCGGGACGGAGGCGGCCTACTCTGACCTGGCGATCTTGAAACAGGTTGTCGCGTTGGCCGACGCCTTCGGCCTCGACGTCATCGCTGAAGGCGTCGAGACTGCTGCTGCGGCCAGGGCGCTGCTGGACCTGGGCTGCTATCGGGCGCAGGGCTTTCTGCTGTCTCGACCGCTCGCTAGAAACGCGATGGGCTCGCTGTTCGCCCAGGGCTCGATCCCAGTCGACTTCTAGCGCCTAGACGACCTCTTGCCAGGAGGACGCAAGATCACCTCGACGGTCGATCTCGCGCATCAGAAGCTCGTTCTCGGTGAGGATCTTCGCGACCTGTCCCGGGTCCGCGTAATTGATGAAGTCGCGGCTGTCCCACCAGATCATCTTGGTTTGATACCGCTCGTCCGGGTAGGGCGTCGCGGGGATGGGTGCCACTAGACCACCCGACGTCTTCCAGCGGTTGATCACGAACGCGGCAGCGGTGGCCATGAAGAACTGGTAACCGGTGAGCGATGCCATGTAGAAACCGCTACGGGCCAGTGCGGTGGTCAGAGAACGATTGACGTCCGACTCATCGATCACCCAGCCCGACTTCATCTCGAGTACACCGAAGGGGATGCGGTCGGTAAGCATGTCGCGGACCATCTGCTGGCCGGGCTGGCCTTCCCATTCGACGACGGCATGCGACTCGTCGGCCGAGCGCAGCGGACCCTTGGCTCGCAACCCGGCCAACATCCGTCCGTCGTCGCCGATCGCCGCGCAGAACATGAAGGTATCGGCCCCGCTGCGCAGCGCATCCACGTCCAGGGCGCACTCCACACCGTGCTTGCGATAGCTGCGCTCGGCGCCGCATACGAACTCTTCCCATAGGTCGGGATCGAGGTAAGGCTGCGAGAGGACCAGAGTCGCCTCGACGTCGGGATCGCGCCAGCTGAGTCTTTCGCTCAGCCGGAACCTACCGGCAGTCATGGAGTGGGGCGATATGGCGCCACTTCGTATGAATTCACGCATTCGACTGAACTCCAGTGCTGCTCTGCGTGTATTTAAATTCGCATCGAATCGGATCGGCTGTTTTTATTAACCTTATTCCCGCTTCTGAATGATGAGTATAACGCAGTTTTTGGGATTTGCTTCCCATTCGGAAGCAGCCTAAAGGACACCCGCCTCGTGTTACGAAAGCGCTGGTGACAGAGCTGAAACCAACCTGAGACGATAGCGTCCCCGAACGCCTTTTGCCTACCCGAAATCGGCGTTTCGTTAATCGAAGAAAGGCGCGAAATGTGCTACTCGCAAGTATTTTTGCTGAGCAGTTTGCAAATCTGAGGAAAACGGCTCAGGAAGCATTCGAAAATCGGTGTAAGAAGAAAAAATCGGGCCGGCGCGCACCGCGCCGACTTGCGGGCTCACGTACGCAAGGAACCGCGGCCCCGCAGGCGCGCGGCATCCAGATGACGTCAGCTGTCGCCGTCGGCTACCCGGCGCGCAAGCTGATGGATCGTCGGATGCTGGTAAGGCAGATAGGCCGAGAGGGGGCGATCGACGAAATCCTCCAGCTCGCCCACCAGGGCGACCGCGTCCGCCGAATCGAGACCGAGACGATCGAAGCGCCTTTCGCGATCGATCTCGCCGGCCGGTTTACCGGTCCGCTGCGCCACGTACGCGGCCAGCATCTCTTCGATCTCCTCGTAGCTCTTTATCTCGTCCTCCTGGGAGTCACGGCCCGATCAGCCCGCAAGCTCGGTAGCTGTCACCATCGCCCCGGTAGATCGATTCGGCGCATGGTCAAGCGCAACAACGTGAACGCGCCGAGTTCCATCGAGTAGGCGAACATGCGCAGGTAACGCTCGTAGCGCGCCACCGTCTCCTCCGACGATGCCGCTATCGCGTCGTCTCGTCGCTCCTTGATGCGCCCGAGCCATGCACGCAACGTTTTGACGTAGTCGTCGCGGTCATTCCTGACCCTTTCGATCTCGAGTTCCATCTCGGCGGCCCGGGCGATGTCGGCAAGCCGCGGCAGCTCTGACTCGGGAAATATCTCGTCGACGATGAAGCGATCGCGCAGGGGCCGGTCGCGCGGGATGTCGCCGTAGGCGATGGTCTGCAGCGACAGCCGGCCGCCCGGCTTGAGCCAGTTCCGGCATGCGCCAAAGAACCTCCGGTAGGCCTCGACCTGCTCTTCTGCCGACAGCCCCTGGCGGGCGAAGTGTTCGAACGCGCCGACCGAGATGACGGCATCGAAGGGCTCGGTTGGTTCGTAATCACTCCAGCTGCGGACCAAGACCTCGACGTTGCTTGGTGCGAGCGCACGCAGATACTCAGCCTGCGCGTCCGAAAGTGTAAGACCGACAGCGTGTTTCACATCTTGCGAACCGACGAGATGCATGAGCTGGGCGCCCCAGCCGCAACCGATGTCGAGCACTCTCGCCGCGCCGGTCGCATGCGCCTGTTCGGCGTGGAAGTCGAGTTTGCGACGTTGCGCGGTCTCGAGGTCGTCCGCCGGGTCCACCCACATCGCGCAGGAGTAGCTCATGGTGGGATCCAGCCAGACCTGCCAGAAGTCATTCCCGACGTCGTAGTGGTGGCGAATCGCGCCCGAGCCGGCGCCCAAATACGTCTCGCTCATCCGTTACTCCGCGTTGGTCAGGTCGGGCGCCTTCAGGTCACTGACCAGGCCGCACAGTGACAATCCGCGTAGCAACGTGCCACCGAAATCGAACTGCCACCAGCGCGCTCGGGTGGAGTAGGCGCGCGGCGCGTCGTGGTGGTTGCCATGATTGCCGCCGCCGAGGGAGGGCAGCGCGAGAAATCCGTTGTTGCGTGCCTGCCCCGAGTGCGGCAGTCGCGCGGGGCCGCCGAACAGGTGGCCGAAGGAGTTGACCGCCCAGGTGAGATGGCTCACGACGAACACGCGAGTCATGCCGCCCCACAAGAAGCCCGTGAGCGCGCCGCGCGGCCCACCGGCGGCCAAACCGATCAGGGTCGGTATCGCCAGGCCGAGCACGCCCCACAGCAGATAGCTGCGATGCAAGGCGATGGTGCGCGGGCTCTGCCACAAATCCTTCACGTCACGCGCGGCAATTGTCATCGCGGTGTGTTCCGGCCGGAACAGCCACCCAACGTGGGCGTGCACAAATCCGTGCAGGCCGCCGACCGGCCAGTGCGGTGAATGCGGGTCACCCTCGCGGTCGGTGGATGAGTGATGGCGGCGATGCGTGGCAACCCACCACATCACCGGACCGAGGAACGCGCTCGAGCCCAGCGCACCGAGCACCCAAATCAGCGCCGGCTGGGCATTGAACGCTCGGTGAGCGAAGTAGCGATGGAAACCGAGCTCGACGCCCGCCGTCGTCGCCACCGTGCCGATCACAAAGACGATGAGGTCCGTCAGCGACGGGCCAATTCCGTTGAGCCACAACGTCACTGCTGCGATAAAGGCGAGTGCCGGACCAGTGACCGCGAACACCGCGAGCGCATATCCGCGTGTCATGCCGGCTCCCCGATCAGGTGACGGTGTATCTCGGGGAGCTCACCGCGGGCGTACAGGGCCCGGCACTCGCTGCGCCTGATCTTGCCGCTGGTCGTCCGCGGGATGCTGCCCCGCTCGACGAACATCACCACGTCGGCCGGTGTGCCGTGCGCCGCGGCAACTGCGCCGACGATCTCATCGGCCTGCTCGCTCCATTCGGCGACCGCGTCGCGAGCGATCTCGGTAACGATGACGAGCCTCTCCAGGTTGCCGTCGTCGAATCCGAAGGCCGCGCAAGCGCTGGCGCTCAACGAGGCGAGACGGAGCTGCTGGACGGTGTGCTCGATGTCCTCGGCGGCATAGTTGACACCGTTTTTGACCACGGTGTCTTTGGAGCGGCCGGTGACGTACATCTCACCGTCGACGATGCAGCCGAGATCGCCGGTGCGTAGCCATGTCTTGCCGTCGAGCGAAGCGGCGAAGGTGTCCCGGGACTCCTGCTCGCGGCCGAAGTAGCCGGCCGCGACGCTGGTGCCGCTGACCCAGATCTCGCCTTCGACGCCGTCGTCACAGCGGGTCTCGCTCACCGCGTCGACGATCGCGACCTCGAGGCCGGTCCGGGCATGACCGCAACTCACCCGGTTGAGGCCGCTCGCGTCGCGCCACACGGTTGGCGACACGCCGTGCTGTCCGCCTGACACGATGAGCGTCGCCTCGGCGAGCCCGTAACAGGGATAAAACGCCTCGCGACGAAAACCCACGCCGGCGAACGTCTTCTCGAAACGATCGAGGGTGGCCGCGCGCACCGGTTCGGCGCCGACGAAGGCGAGGTTCCAACTCGACAGGTCCAGGCCGTCAAGGCTTTTCTCGCCGTGGCGTTCCACGGCGGCGACGCACATCTCATAGGCGAAGTTCGGGCCGCCACTGGTGTTGGCTCGGTAGCGCGTGATCTCCTGCAACCAGCGCAGCGGGTGCTTGAGGAACTGCAGCGGCGTCATGATCACGCACTCGAAACCGGTGTACACCGGTTGCAAGACATAGCCGATCAGGCCCATGTCGTGCTGAAACGGTAGCCAACCCAGCGCGACCGTCGAGGGGATGTGTCCGAACGATTCCTCGATCATCAATTCGTTGGCCATCAGGTTCGCATGGCTCACCATCACGCCGCGCGGCACGCCGGATGAGCCCGACGAGTATTGAAGGATGGCAAGGTCTTCGGGCGCGATCCTCGGCTCGTGGCCCGGCGCATCGGTGAGGTCGAGGTCATCGATTGCGACGCAAGGGATTTCAGCGAGCTCTGGGACCAGCTCGCGCGCAGCCAGAAGCTCGCGGGTGGTGAGCACGACATGAGGTCGGGCGTCGGCGACGACCGCGCGCAGCCGCGGCAATGTTTGAGCGAGCCGCGACGGAATCGGTGTGTGCGTGGGAACCGCGCACACACCGGCGCGCAAGCAGCCGAACAGCGCATCGAGAAACACCGCGTTTTGCGGCATCAGCAGCAGCGCACGCGGCTGCTCATCGGTGCGTGGTAGCCCGTTCAGGAACGCGGCCATGGCCCGCGCGCCGGCGGCCAGCTCTGCCCAGGTGCGAGTGTCTGCGCCGGTTCCGTCGTCGAGGAACGCGAACGCCCGCTCGTTCGGGCGCGCGGCGGCGTGGTGCTCCAACCGGTCGGCGATGTTCGCGCCGACCGCATCAATGATCGGCGGGTCAGAGGCTCGCTGTTGCTCTTTCGTGTCGAGCGCCCCCATATCTTGTGTCCCATCAAAACGGGCGCCTAACGGCTGCGTTAAATAAAACGAAGCATACCCAAAATAACTTAAGGATCGCTCGCGTATCGCAAGAACCTGCGGCCGCGAACGCGGGAAAGCTCCGTCGCCAGGACTCGAACCTGAACTGTCTGAACCAAAATCAGAAGTGCTGCCGATTACACCACGACGGATCGCTGGACCAGCGATTGAACCGCGCCCTACTCTAGACGACCCCGCGGCCCGATCGCGGACCGCGGGCGAGGGATAACCTGTTAGGCGTGGCCGCGCCGGACAAAGAAACGCGGGCGCCCCGCACCAGGATGACCGGTAGCGAGCGCCGCCACCAACTCATCGACATCGCGCGCTCGTTGTTCGCCGAGCGGGGCTACGAAGGAACCTCGATCGAGGAGATCGCCCTTCGCGCCAATGTGTCCAAACCTGTGGTCTACGAGCACTTCGGCGGCAAAGAAGGGCTGTACGCCGTCGTCGTCGACCGGGAGATGTCGGCGCTGCTGGACGGCATCACGTCGTCGCTGACCAACAACCGGTCCCGGGTTCGGGTCGAAACGGTGGCGCTGGCGCTGCTGACTTACGTCGAGGAACACACCGACGGGTTCCGCATCATGATCCGCGACTCGCCGGCCTCGATCAGCTCTGGCACCTACTCGAGCCTGCTCAACGACGCGGTCAGCCAGGTCAGTTCGATCCTGGCCGGTGACTTCGCCCGTCGCGGTCTGGACTCCAACCTCGCCCCGCTCTACGCCCAGGCATTGGTCGGATCGGTGTCGATGACCGCGCAATGGTGGCTCGACACTCGAGAGCCCAAGAAAGAAGTGGTCGCTGCCCACCTGGTCAACTTGGTGTGGAACGGCCTGACTCATCTGGAAGCCGATCCGCACCTGCAGGACGAGTAGCCTTCTAGCCCCGATCGCGGGACAGCAGGTCCGCGGTCGTTTCGCGGCGGACCAATTCGCGGGGCCGACCGTCCTTGACCGCGATGATGGGCGGCCGGCCGACCATGTTGTAGTTCGACGCCATGCTGTGGTGATAGGCCCCGGTGCAGGCCACCGCAAGCAGGTCGCCCGGATGCACGTCGGCGGGGAGTTCGACGTCGCGGGCGATCTCGTCGCCTGACTCGCAGTGCCGGCCCGCCACGGTGACCCGTTGCTTGGGCGCGAGAGAATGGCGATTGGCAAGCGCGACAGTGTATTTCGCCCCGTACAGCGATACCCGCGGGTTGTCGCTCATCCCACCGTCGACGGCAACGAAAGTGCGTCCGCCGGGCTGTGTCTTGATGCCGCGCACCTTGTAGACGGTGACACCGGCGCGCGCGCTGATGGCCCGGCCGGGTTCGACGACGACAGTCGGGCGCGGGAATCGTTCGGCGGCACATGCCGCGTCCAGGGCGTCGGCGATCACCCTGGCCAGCTCGTCGACGCTCAGTTCCGGGTCGCCGGCCAGATATGGAACCCCATGGCCGCCACCGATGTTCAGCTCGGTCAGGACGACGCCGTGCCGGGCCCGGACATCGGCCATGGCGGCGATCATCCGGCGGATCGCCTCGCCGTAGATCGCCGCGTCGGTGACCTGCGAACCGAGGTGACAGTGCAATCCGATCAGCCGCAGGCTCGGGTGTGAGAGCACTCGCTCGACGGCGTCGGCGGCATGGCCGCCGTCCAGGGTGAACCCGAACTTCTGGTCGCTGATCCCCGTGGTCATCGCGCGGTGGCCGTGGATGTCGAGGTCAGGGGTGACCCGGATCAGCACCCGCTGGCGTCCCTCCGCCAAACCGGCGAGATCGGTGATCTCGATGGTCGAATCCAGCACGATGCGCCCGATCCCGAATCGGACGGCGGCGCGCAGGTCGTCCTGCGACTTGGCGTTACCGTGCATGACGATGCGGGCCTTTTCCACGCCCCCTGCCATCGCGATGGCGAGTTCTCCGGCTGAGCAGACGTCGATGCCGAGCCCTTCTTCGTGCGCCCAGCGCGCTACCGCGATGGTCAGCAGGGACTTGCCGGCATAGAGCACCTCGGTATCGCCCAGCGCCGCGCGGTAGCTGCGGGCGCGGCTGCGGAAGTCAGCCTCGTCGAGCACATACGCGGGGGTGCCGAACTCGTCGGCGATGTCGGTCACGGGTACTTCGCCGATGCAGAGTCGTCCGTCGTCGTCGGAGTGGGCCGTCATTGGCCAGATAGCCGGGTGGAATCGCGGCGAAGCCGCAAGGCCTATGGAAGGCAGGAGGTCCGGCAAAGTCGATGTCATGACTTCAGCCTCCGCGCGGAGCAAGCGGATGCCACTTCCCTAACGGATCCTTGACGGTGCTCGGCCGGAAATTGACGAGCGTCGGCCCACATACAATGGGGTCATCATGACCGCACGGGGGCCAGAAATCGCAGATACCCCGATCGCGGGGCTTGTCGAGCTGGCGCTGCGCGCGCCCACGCTGCAGCGACTCACCGACTTCGCTGACGAGCGACCCGCGGAATTGGCATTGGTCGGCCCGGCAAGCGCACGACTCTTCGTCGCCTGCGCGCTGGCCCGCGGGGGGCCGTTGCTGGTCGTTACGGCGACCGGCCGAGAAGCCGATGACCTGCGCGACGAACTGCGCGGCGTCCTCGGCGAGGCGGTCGCGATGTTCCCGTCCTGGGAGACGCTGCCGCACGAGCGGCTTTCGCCCGGCGTGGACACCGTCGGCGAGCGAATGATGCTGTTGCGCCGGCTGGCCCACCCGCAGGATGCCCGGCTTGGGCCGCCGCTGCGGGTAGTGGTCACCGCGGTCCGCTCGATGCTGCAGCCGATGGCGTCGCGGCTGGGCCAGGCCGAACCCCTGACGCTGACGGTCGGCGATGAGCTGGCCTTCGAAGATGTCATCACCCGGCTGGTCGAGCTGGCCTACACGCGGGTCGACATGGTTGGCCGGCGTGGCGAATTCGCGGTCCGCGGCGGCATCCTCGACATTTTCGCTCCGACCGCCGAGCACCCGGTGCGGGTGGAGTTCTGGGGCGACGAGGTCAGCGAGATGCGGATGTTCGCGGTGGCCGACCAGCGGTCGATCCCGGAGATCAGCGTCGACTCCCTGATCGCGGTCCCGTGCCGCGAGCTGTTGCTGACCGACGACGTGCGGGCGCGGGCGGCCGAGCTGGCCGGCCATCAGCCGCCGCCCGAGCACGGCAGCGTCGGCGAGATGCTGGCCAAGCTCGCCGAGGGCATTCCAGTCGACGGCATGGAGGCACTGCTGCCGGTGTTACGGCCCGAGGACATGACGCTGCTGACCGATCAACTGGCCGACGGCACACCGGTGCTGGTCTGCGACCCAGAGAAGGTCCGCACCCGCGCGCTCGACCTGATCAAAACCGGCCGCGAATTCCTCGACGCGTCGTGGTCGGTGGCTGCGGTCGGCGGTGACTCGCCGATCGACATCGAGCAGCTCGGCGGATCGGGATTCCGCGAACTCGAGGAGGTGCAGGATGCCGCGCGGCAGTCCGGGCACCCGTGGTGGACGCTGAGCCAGCTCTCCGACGAGTCGGCGATCGAGCTGGACATCCGGGCTGCGCCGTCAGCCCGCGGCCATCAGCGCGACATCGAGGAGATCTTCGCGATGCTGCGCGCGCACGTGGCCACCGGTGGGGCCGCCGCCGTCGTCGCACCGGGCACTGGAACCGCGCACCGCGTCGTCGAGCAGTTGGCCGAATCCGAAACGCCGGCAACGATGTTGGAGTCGGGAGCCGAGCCCAAGCCGGGCGTGGTCGGGGTGCTCAAGGGCCCGCTGCATGACGGCTTGGTGATACAGGGTGCCGAGCCGGGTGCGGAGCTGGTGATCGTCACCGAAACCGACCTGACCGGCAACCGGGTGACGGCCACCGACGGCAAGCGATTGGCCGCCAAACGGCGCAATACCGTCGACCCGCTCGCGCTGACCGCCGGCGACCTGGTGGTGCACGATCAGCACGGCATCGGCCGGTTCGTCGAGATGACCGAACGCACCGTCGGCGGTGCGCGGCGCGAGTACCTGGTGCTGGAGTACGCGTCGAGCAAGCGGGGGCAGAGTGAAAGCGACAAGCTCTATGTGCCAATGGATTCCCTCGATCAGCTGTCCCGCTACGTCGGGGGCCAGGCACCGGCGCTGAGCCGGCTCGGCGGCAGCGACTGGACCAACACCAAGACCAAAGCCCGCAAGGCGGTCCGGGAGATCGCCGGCGAGCTGGTGGCGCTGTACGCCAAGCGGCAGGCCACCGCGGGACATGCGTTCGGGCCGGACACCCCATGGCAGGCCGAGATGGAGGACGCGTTCGGCTTCACCGAGACCGTCGATCAGCTCACCGCGATCACCGACGTCAAGTCTGATATGGAGAAACCGGTGCCGATGGACCGGGTGATCTGCGGCGACGTCGGCTACGGCAAGACCGAGATCGCGGTCCGGGCGGCATTCAAGGCGGTCCAGGATGGCAAGCAGGTCGCGGTGCTGGTTCCCACCACGCTGTTGGCCGACCAGCATCTTCAGACCTTCGCCGAGCGGATGGCCGGCTTCCCGGTCCGGATCAAGGGTTTGTCCCGGTTCACCGAACCCGCTGAATCCCGTTCCGTCATCGAGGGTTTGGCCGAAGGCACGGTGGACATCGTGATCGGCACCCACCGGTTGCTGCAAACCGGCGTGCGCTGGAAAGACCTCGGTCTGGTGGTCGTCGACGAGGAGCAGCGCTTCGGTGTCGAGCACAAGGAGCACATCAAGTCGCTGCGCACCCACGTCGACGTGCTGACGATGAGCGCCACTCCGATCCCGCGCACGCTGGAAATGAGTCTGGCCGGAATCCGTGAGATGTCGACCATCCTGACGCCGCCCGAGGAGCGCTACCCGGTGCTGACCTATGTCGGGCAGCATGACGACAAGCAGATCGCCGCCGCGCTGCGCCGAGAGCTACTGCGCGACGGGCAGGCGTTCTACGTGCACAACCGGGTCAGCTCCATCGACGCCGCCGCGGCGCGGGTGCGCGAACTGGTGCCGGAGGCCAAGGTCGCCGTCGCACACGGTCAGATGCACGAGGATCTGCTCGAGACGACCGTCGAGGGATTCTGGAACAAGGAGTTCGACATCCTGGTGTGCACCACCATCGTCGAGACCGGCCTGGACATCTCCAACGCCAACACGTTGATCGTCGAACGAGCCGACACGTTCGGTCTATCCCAGCTGCACCAGCTGCGCGGCCGGGTCGGCCGGGCCCGGGAACGCGGCTACGCCTACTTCCTGTACCCGCAGGAGGCTCCGCTGACCGAGACCGCACACGACCGGCTCGCCACGATCGCGCAGAACACCGAGCTGGGCGCCGGCATGGCCGTGGCGATGAAGGACCTGGAGATCCGCGGCGCCGGCAACATCCTGGGCGCCGAGCAGTCCGGGCACATCGCCGGCGTCGGCTTCGACCTGTACGTACGCCTGGTCGGTGAGGCCGTCGAGGCGTTCCGCAAGCACGCCGGCGCGTCGACCGAGGAGGACGAGGAGCCGGCCGAGGTCCGGGTCGACCTGCCCGTGGACGCGCACATCC
>NZ_DATNJW010000568.1:0-14408 GCF_035603715.1 Mycobacterium sp.
CGAACCTTGTCGGTGAAGTCCATCAGCTCGCGGTGGATGCGGTCGCCGATCAGGTTGTCCACCCACCGCGGTGACCACGAGGGCGAGTCGCGCTCGACGACCCGCTCGATGATCGGACCACCGTTGAGCGACCACTGGAAGGCCCTGTCGGCGAGGAGTTGCAGCAGCGCCTCCTGACGGCGCTCCTCCAGCAGCGTGGCCAGCACCCGTCCGATCGGCGGCCCCCACTTGGGTTCGGCGATGCGCTTGACGATCATCCGGTCGAACACGTGCTGCACGTCCTCGTCGCGCAGCATCTCCACCAAAACCCTGAGCGCAGTGGATGTTTCGGCCGCTACCCGCGCGGCGTGCGACGGCTCTGAGAGCCACTTGCCGAGCCTGCCCGCGACCTGGGCTTCGCGCAGCTTGGTCTCCACCACCTCGGGCGACATGAAGTTCTCCCGCACAAATGCGCCGAGGCCCTCGCCGAGTTGGTCCTTCTTGCGCTTGATGATCGCGGTGTGCGGAATCGGAATGCCGAGCGGATGTTTGAACAGCGCGGTGACCGCGAACCAGTCCGCGAGCGCACCGACCATGCCGGCCTCCCCGGCGGCTCCCACGTAGCCGACCCAGGCGTCGGTGAAGCCGGCGGACTGGGCCCACCGGCACGCGAGGAACACCCCGGTGGCGCCGATCAGAAAACTCAACGCCACGACCTTCATCCGCCGCAGTCCCTGCCGGCGCTCGGCATCGGCTTGTGGGTCTGCCCCGGCGAACGACTCCGCCAAAGATGCGGGTTTGGTCTGCGGCCCCGGCGGCAGCGTGGACGGGTCCGTCAGCGCCGTCGGCGGGCGCTGCGGATCGGCCCGGTGCTTGGGTCCCGGAGCGGGTCCCCCATTCAGTCCGACTGCCACGCCCCCCATCATCCGCTATCGAATTGGCTGCTCGGTGAGGACACCGGTCGCCGGACCTGCGCGAGCGCCGGCCCGTTGTCCGAGGTAACAGTTACCGCCATACAGGCACAACGCTGTTGTGTGAGGTCCAGGCGAGAAATACTCGGAATTTAGCCGTACTATCGAGACTAACGAGCGAATAGGACCCCGCGATAGTGGCACAGCAGGTGCCGGCCGGATTGGCAAAAACAGACGGCCGGAAGCGACGATGGCACCAGCACAAGGTGGAACGCCGCAACGAGTTGATCGACGGGACCATCGAAGCGATCCGGCGGCGCGGCCAGTACGTCAGCATGGACGAGATCGCCGGTGAGATCGGCGTCTCCAAGACCGTGCTCTACCGCTACTTCGTCGACAAGAACGACCTGACCACCGCCGTGATGATGCGGTTCGCGCAAATCACGCTGATCCCTAACATGGCCAAGGCGCTGTCCACGAACCTGGACGGCTTCGAGCTGACCCGCGAAGTCATCCGGGTATACGTCGAGACCGTCGCGAACGAACCGGAGCCGTACCGGTTCGTGATGGCCAACAACTCCGCCGGTAAGAACAAGGTCGTCGCGGACTCCGAGCGCATCATCGCCCGCATGCTCGCGGTCATGCTGCGCCGTCGCATGCGACCGGAGGGCATGGATCTCGGCGGTGTGGAACCGTGGGCCTACATGATCGTCGGCGGCGTCCAGCTGGCCACTCACTCCTGGCTGCTGGACCCGAGAATGACCGCCGACGAGCTGATCGACTACCTGACCATGCTGAGTTGGAGCGCGCTGTGCGGGATCGCCGAGGTCGCCGGCTCGTTGGAGAAATTCCGCGGCCAACCGCACCCCTCGCCGATAGTGCCGCCGCTGCACGACTAGCGGACTACGTTGCGAAGAATGAGCAACGCAACGACGCGGTCTCGCCTCAGCTCATGGGCCTACGCCCTGCGCACCACCAATCCGCCGCCGGACGGGCCGGCCGACGCCGTCACCCGGTGGCTCGTCATCACCCGCGCCGCCGTGCTGCCGATGACGTTGTTCGCCGGTCTGGTGGCCGCGCTGCTGGCGGTCGGGCAGCCCGGATTGGATTGGCGCTGGCTCACTCTCGCGATCATCGGAATCTTGTTGGCGCACACAGTCAATAACCTGATGAACGATCTGTTCGACACCCAGACCGGTCTGGACAGCAACACCTATCCGCGCGCGCTCTATGCCCCGCATCCGGTGCTGTCGGGTTTGGTCAGCCGCCGGACCCTGCTGGTCGCGATCGGACTGGTGAACCTGGCCGACCTGGTGATCCTGATCGTGTTGACCTGGGCTCGCGGCTGGCCCGTGATCGCGTTCGCCCTGTCCGGCTTCATCCTCAGCGTCGCCTACACGGCGCCGCCGGTACGGCTGAAGAAGCGTGGCCTCGGTGAACCGGATGTCTTTGTGGTCTGGGGCCCGCTGATGGTCTGCGGCACCTACTACTCGGCGGTCGGCCATGTGGGCTGGAACGTGCTGCTGGCGTCGCTGCCTTACGGGCTGCTCTGCACGACGGTGTTGATGGGCAAGCACATCGACAAGATTCCGTACGACGAGCCGCTGGGCATCCACACGCTGCCGGTGATTTTCGGCGAGGCGCGGGCGCGCGTGGTGACGCTGGCGATGATGGTCGGCTTCTCCCTCCTGGTGGTGGCCGCAGTACTGGCCCAGGCGATGCCGTGGCCGGCCCTGATTGTCGTGCTGGCGCTGCCGCGGCTGGTCAAGGTGTGGCCGTACTTCCGCCGGCCGCCGCCTGACGAGCCGCCGGCGAATTTCCCGGTGTGGCCGCTGTGGTACGCGGCCTTGGCCTGGGTGCACGTGCGCCTAGCAGGCGCCTTGCTGGTGCTGGGCCTGGCGATCGGCGCGTTCGTGCCCGGCCTTCCGGGTCGCTAGCTCTTCACCAGGGTGAACTGGCCGACCTCGGAGACATTGCGCTGGAAGAAGTCGGAACACCCGATCAGGTAGCGCATGTATCGGTCGTAGACCTCCTCAGAGGTCACCGCGATGGCCTGGTCGCGGGCGGCTTCCAGTTCCGTCGACCAAGTGTCGAGGGTCCGGACGTAGTGAGCCGTCATCTTCTGCGTTCGCTCCACCGAAAAACCTGCGTTGGTCGAGTATTCGATGACATCGTCGTCGCTCGGCACCGCGCCGCCCGGGAAGATCTCCGCCGCGATGAACCGCATGAACTTCAGATCGCTCATGGTGATCGGGATGCCCATCTCCGGCCAGCGCTTGAGCGGGTGCCCCATGATCGTCTGCAAGACCATTCGGCCGTCGCTCGGCATGATGCGGTAGCACAGGTCGAAGAAAGCCTTGTAACGCGATTTGGGGAACGCCTCGAAAGCTTCGATGCTGACGATGCGGTCGACGGGCTCGTCGAACTCCTCCCACCCGCGCAGCAGCACCCGCCGCGAGCGATCGGTGTCGACCGAATCGAGAATCTCCTGGCCCAAAGCGCGCTGGTTCTTGCTCAACGTCAGCCCGACCACGTTCACGTCGTACTTTTCGATCGCGCGCTTCATCACCGACGCCCAACCGCAGCCGACGTCGAGCAGCGTCATGCCGGACTTCAGGTCGAGCTTGCCGAGTGCGAGATCGATCTTGGCGATCTGCGCTTCTTCCAGCGTCATGTCGTCGCGCTCGTAGTACGCACAGCTGTACGTGCGCGTCGGGTCTTGGAACAGGCCGAAGAATTCGTTGGAGGTGTCGTAATGGGCCTGGACGTCCTCATATGCGGGCCGCAATTTCGACGAGCCCTCCGACCCGCTGTCCGTCATCTGAGATTGGCCTTTCAAAGTGACCCGTCTTCGGGTCGCTAGGTTCGTATGCTGCGAACGATCTGTATAACGCACTTTGCTCAATTCGGCTACGCGGGCGACTTCTCGCAGGTGAATTGCACGACGTCGGTGTAGCCCTCGCGGAACAGGTCGGCACAACCGGTCAAGTATTTCAGGAAGCGCTCGTAGATTTCCTCGGACGTGACCGCGATGGCCTCGTCCTTCTTCGCTTCCAGATTGCTGGCCCAGGTATCCAGGGTGCGGGCGTAATGCGGACGCAGCGGCTGCTTCTTGGTCACCGTGTACCCCGCCTTGGTCGCACTGTCTTCGACCTGCGCGGCCAGCGGCAGACGACCACCGGGATAGATCTCGTCCATGATGAATTTGATGAACCGCACCCGCGACATCGTCAAGGGCAACTGCCGCTCTTTGATCTCCTCATCGCTAGGAATGATAATCGTGTGCAGCATCATCACGCCGTCGTCGGGCATCAAATTGAGCGTCTTTTTGAAGTAGTCGTCGTATTTGTTGAAGCCGAAGTGTTCGAACGCACCAATTGACACCACCCGGTCGATCGGCTCGTCGAAGTCCTCCCACGGCTGGAGCCGGACTTCCATGTTGCGTTTGGTGTCGATGTTCGGGAACCGATTCTGCTCGATGTGCTGCTTCTGGTTCTCCGAGAGCGTCAGGCCGATGACGTTGACGTCGTACTTCTCGACCGCGCGCTGGATGGTGGAGCCCCAACCGCAGCCGATGTCGAGCAGCGTCATGCCGGGCTGCAACCCCAGCTTGCCCAGCGACAGGTCGACCTTTGCCAACTGTGCCTGCTCGAGCGTGTAGTCGTCCTTCTCGAAGTAGGCGCAGCTATAAGTTTGTGACGGGTCCTGCCACAGCCGGAAAAAGTCGTTGGAGATGTCGTAGTGGAACTGGACTTCCTTCTTGTCCGAGCCGCGAGTTTGCGAGGCGGACTTGGACAACCACTTGGATTGGGCACTTGCCGTTGCGTTAGAGGTATCTGACACCGTTAGTCCTGAATCGGAATGAGTTATCGAAAGGGACTGCGCCAGTCTGCTCGACGCAGGGGTTGAGATTACGCCCCACCCCGAGGAGCAAGAGTAACCGCTTGCGCAAGTCTAATGCCGCGACCTCAGTTTCTCCCGAAGGCCAACGCGACGTTATAGCCCCCGAAGGCGAACGAGTTGCTCACCGCGTACCGGTAGTCGCCCGGTCGTGGCTCACCGCTCACGACGTCCAGGTCCACTTCCGGATCCAGATTTCGCAGGTTCAGCGTCGGCGGAATGACGCCGTCCCGCAGCGCCAGCACGGTCAGTATCGCCTCCACCGCTCCGACCGCGCCGAACGAGTGGCCGAGCGCCGCCTTGGGGGCGTAGACCGCCGGCGCGTGCGCGCCCAACGCCCGGTGGATTGCGTTCGCTTCTGCGCGGTCGCCGGAAACGGTGCCGGTGGCGTGGGCGTTGACGTGGTCGATGTCGCCCGCGGTGAGACCGGCAAGCTGGATCGCCTGCGTCATCGCGCGGCCGGCCTGCTCACCGCTGGGATCGGCCAGCACTGGCTGGTAGCCGTCTGAGGTTAGGCCGGCGCCCATGAGTCGGCCAATGATGTTGGCGCCGCGGGCTTTTGCATGCTCCTCGGTTTCGATGGTCATCATCGCGGCCGCCTCGCCGAACACAAAACCGTCACGATCCTTGTCGAACGGGCGGCACGCGCCGGCCGGATCCTCGTTGTTGGTCGACAACAGATCCTGTTGGGCGAACGCGGCTATGGGGACTGCCTCGATCTTGGTTTCGACACCGCCGCAGATCGCCATGTCAGCTTCACCGAGCACGATGTTGCGCCACGCCAGCGCGATTGCCTGGGCGCCGGAGGCACAGGCGGACACCGGCGTGAATATCCCCGCTTTCGCGCCGCGTTCCAGCCCGACCGCCGCGGCGGCCGCGTTGGGCATGGCCTGCTGCACACCCAACGGGGAAATCGCTCGGATACCTCGTACCCGGATGTCGTCGCTGACCCGGACGAACTCCTCGGTCGAACCCATCCCGGTGCCGATGGATACCAGCAGCCGGTCCGTGTCCACTTCGGGCGCGCCGGCGTCGGCCCATACTCGGCGACCGATCACGGTCGAGATTTTCTGCAGGTACAGAAATCGGCGCAGCTCGACCCTCGTCAGCAGCTCGTCGAAATCCTCCAGCAGATGCCCACCGATGCGGACCGGCATCGCGAACTCATCGATGAATTCATCGTCGAGCCGGCGGATCCCACTCTGGCCGTCCAGCAACCCCTTCCAGGTGGCCTGAACATCGGTGGCGAGCGCGGTCGTCATCGCCGCACCGGTGACGACGACGCTGGTCAACCCGCTTCCAGTCGCTAACTCCGCCATAGCGTTCATAGCGTCGCCGGTCCTTAACTCGCTGTTTTGCCAACGAACCCAGTCGCCGTCACCGGGATACACCCAGGGTAAACCTGGCCGGAACGGCGTACTAGTCGACAAACTCAGGCGGCGGAACCTCAGTAGGTGTAGAAACCTTTGCCGGACTTCTTGCCGAGCTGACCGGCCTCGACCATGCGTTGCAGCAGTGGCGGCGGGGCGTAGTGCGCGTCCTTGAGCTCGTCGTACATCGCGTCTGCGATCAACTTCATGGTGTCCAGACCGATCAGGTCGGAAAGCCGCAACGGGCCCATCGGATGCGACAGCCCGGCGACGATGGCGGTGTCGACGTCTTCCACCGCAGCGACACCCGACTCGACCATGCGGATGGCCGACAGCAGGTAGGGCACCAGCAGCGCGTTGACGACGAAGCCGGAACGGTCGCCGCAGCGCACCACCTTCTTGCCGAGCACGTCGCCGGCGAAGTGTTCAACGCGCGCCACGGCCTCGTCGGCGGTGACCAGCGTGCTGATCAACTCGACGAGTGGTAGCACCGGAACCGGATTGAAGAAGTGCAGACCGAGCACGCGGCCCGGATTCTTGGTCGCTGCAGCGATTTTCATGATCGGGATGCTCGAGGTGTTGGACGCGAGCACGGCGTCGGGGTCGGTGATGACCTCGTCGAGTTCAGCGAAGACCTTCGCCTTGACGGCCTCGTTCTCGACGATCGCCTCGATGGTCAGTTGACGATCGGCCAGCTCGGACAGCTTGGTGGTGTAGCGCAGCCGCGCCAGCGTCGCGTCGCGCTCGTCGGCGGGCAGCTTGCCCTTGCTGACGGCCCGCTCCAGCGAGGCCTCGATCCTGGCCTTGCCCGCGGCGGCAAGCTCCTCGGTGGGCTCGAAGACCACCACGTCGGCGCCGGCCTTTGCCGATACCTCGGCGATACCCGCGCCCATCTGCCCGGCGCCGACCACGCCGACGCGTTCAATCGCGTTGCTCACTGTCGAAGGTGTCCTCTCGATATGCGTCAGGCCCCGCCCAGGGTTTCCGGGCGGGGCCTGCGCTGTCAAGCCGATTGCTTTTGGCTACGGCCTGGGCTTAGTGGAACTGTCCCTCTTCGGTCGAGCCCGCGAGCGCGGTGGTCGACGACGTCGGGTCCACAGTGGTCGCGATCCGGTCGAAGTAACCGGCGCCGACCTCGCGCTGGTGCTTGGTCGCGGTGTAGCCCCGCTCCTCAGCGGCGAACTCGCGCTCCTGCAGCTCGACGTAGGCGCTCATCTGGTTGCGGGCGTAGCCGTAGGCCAGATCGAACATCGAGTAGTTCAGGGCGTGGAAGCCGGCCAGAGTGATGAACTGGAACTTGAAGCCCATCGCGCCGAGCTCCTTCTGGAACCGAGCGATGGTCGAGTCGTCCAGGTGCTTGCGCCAGTTGAACGACGGCGAGCAGTTGTAGGCCAGCAGCTGGTCGGGGAACTCGCTCTTGACGCCCTCGGCGAACTTACGGGCCAGGTCGAGGTCCGGGGTGCCGGTCTCCATCCAGATCAGGTCGGAGTACGGCGCGTAGGCCTTGGCGCGGGCGATGCACGGCTCGAGGCCGTTCTTCACCCGGTAGAAGCCTTCGGCGGTGCGCTCACCGGTGACGAACGGACGGTCGCGCTCGTCGACGTCGGAGGTGATCAGCGTGGCGGCCTCGGCGTCGGTGCGAGCGATGACGACGGTCGGCACGTCAGCCACGTCGGCCGCCAGGCGGGCCGAGGTCAGGGTGCGGATGTGCTGCTGGGTCGGGATCAGCACCTTGCCACCCAGGTGGCCACACTTCTTCTCCGAGGCCAGCTGGTCCTCCCAGTGCGAACCCGCGACACCAGCCGCGATCATCGCTTTCTGCAGCTCGTAAACGTTGAGCGCGCCGCCGAAGCCGGCCTCACCGTCGGCGACGATCGGGGCCAGCCAGTTCTCGATGGAGGTGTCGCCCTCGACCTTGGCGATCTGGTCGGCGCGCAGCAGTGCGTTGTTGATCCGGCGGACCACCTGCGGCACCGAGTTGGCCGGGTAGAGGCTCTGGTCGGGGTAGGTGTGGCCGGACAGGTTGGCGTCACCGGCGACCTGCCAACCCGACAGGTAGATGGCCTTGAGGCCGGCACGAACCTGCTGGACGGCCATGTTGCCGGTCAGTGCCCCGAGCGCGTTGACGAACTCGAGGTCGTGCAGCTGGCTCCACAGCACCTCGGCGCCACGGCGGGCCAGAGTGGACTCCTCGACGACCGAACCCTGCAGCGCCACCACGTCGGCGGGGGTGTAGGTGCGGGTGATGCCCTTCCAGCGCGGGTTGGTGTCCCAGTCCTTCTGGATCTGCTCGGGGGTCTTTGGCGTGCCAACGCTCGACATAGCACTGCTCCTCAAAAGTTGGTGATCTGAGGACCCTGAATTTCCAGGCTTGCTAAGGCCCCCAGCATCGTTGCTGATTTGCTAACACGAAGATGGCACAGGTCAGCAGCGCTGGTCCACCCATTTTCATGCCAATTTTGGCTAGGGATACGGCGCATTTTGCAAAGTTTGCGAAGATGCTTGTGAACTGAACCGGTTCAGTTTCTACCAGCCGGTAACTTAAATCCCCAGGTCAGGACCGGCGTTTGCATAACGCCCGTACGGTTAAAGCGGGAAGATCGCCGCGAGTGCTTTGGTCTCGTCGCCCACTGCGTATGTGAGCGTTCTAACAGTGCGATCGGCCAGGTTTTCACCGAACCGATCGGTCGAGCCGGGCGGGTAGACGTGCGAGATGATCTCCAACTTGTCGCCCAGTGCCACCGCGGCATCGTGCTCGATGGTCACCCGCAGCGGCGCCTTCAGCAGCTCCGGGTACGACGCGAGGTAGTCCTCGACAACGCTCCAGTAGACGGAGTTGTTCATGTGGTCGAAGAAGTCGATGTCGGTGAATCGAACGGGAAACTCGTGGATCTCCGCGGCGTCCTCGCGACTGCCGGCCTTCAGGTATGCCTTCCACCGCAGCCGGTCGACGTCGGTGGTCTTGCGCAGGCCTTCGAGAAAGTCGTCGGCGATGCGTGCCGGCGTCTGGGTGTCCCGGTTGAAGTTGATCCAAAACGCCTCGGACTCCAGCAAACCGCCCTTGCGGCCGTCGATGCGGACCCGCATGTCGCACCACCGGTTCGACGTACCGGAACACCACCGCCGCATTCGCAACATGTCGCCGAACTCGATGGGACGGATCAGGTCGATCATCGTCCGACGCACAATCCAGAGCGGATGAGTTTCCTCGAACCCCATCTCGCGCAACTGATCCTGGCCGATGTCCACGATGTGGCGAGCTGCGGCATCGAAGCGAAGCCGGCCTTCGCGGTCGATATCGGCGACACGTAATGGCCATTCCAGGTCGAAGACGTCGGGATGCCCGTCGAGCACCGGCATCATCACTTTGTCCAGGCTCACGGCTTTACTCCCCGCTGCTTCTCATGCTCGGCCTTCGGTCTTCGCGACACGACATAACTACGTGGCCGCTAGCCGGCCTAGCTTAGGTGCCCCCAAGCCAGAATGATGCCAAACGACCTTGCTGCGGCGCCAATCCTCGAGGCTGTGCAAATTTTGCTAACCCAGCCTTCGCAACGCGGTACGCTGGTCCGATGGCCAAGACATTCGTTGGCTCGCGCGTCCGGCAGCTGCGCGGCGAGCGCGGATTCAGCCAGGCGGCGCTAGCCCAGATGCTCGACATCTCGCCCAGCTATCTCAACCAGATCGAGCACGACGTGCGGCCGCTGACGGTCGCGGTGCTGCTGCGAATCACCGAGGTGTTCGGCGTCGACGCGACGTTCTTCGCCTCGCAGGACGACACCCGGCTACTTGCCGAGTTACGCGAGGTCACCCTCGACCACGACCTCGGTGTCGAGGTAGACCAGTCCGAGCTGGCCGATGTCGTGAGCTCACACCCGGCGTTGGCGCGGGCTCTGGTCAACCTGCACCGGCGGTATCGGCTCACCACCACACAGCTGGCGGCCGCCACCGAGGACCGCTTCTCCGACGGGAGCGGCAGCGGGTCGATCACGATGCCGCACGAAGAGGTGCGCGACTACTTCTACGAGCGGCAGAACTACCTGCACGAGCTGGACACGGCAGCCGAGGAGCTCACCGTGCGGATGCGCATGCACCGCGCCGATCTGGTTCGCGACCTGTCTGACCGGTTGACGTCGGTGCACGATGTCCGCATCAAGCGAATCGATCTGGGCGACAACGTCCTTCACCGCTTCGACCCGGAGACGCGGACGCTGGAAATCGGCGGACACCTGCCCTCAGGGCAGTACGCGTTCAAGCTCGCCGCGGAGTTGGCCTACCTGGAGTACGGGGCGCTCATCGACAGTCTGGTCGCTGAGGGCAGCTTCACCAGCGACGAGTCCCGCAAGCTGGCCCGGCTCGGGCTGGCCAACTACTTCGCCGCCGCGACTGTGCTGCCGTATCGGCAGTTCCACGAAATCGCCGAGAACTTCCGGTACGACGTCGAGCGGCTGTCGGCGTTCTACGCGGTGAGCTACGAGACCATCGCCCACCGGCTGTCCACCTTGCAGCGGCCGTCGATGCGCGGCGTGCCCCTGTCGTTCGTCCGCGTCGACCGCGCCGGCAACATGTCGAAACGCCAGTCCGCCACCGGTTTTCATTTCTCGTCGGCAGGCGGCACCTGCCCGCTGTGGAATGTCTACGAGACGTTCGCCAACCCGGGAAAGATCTTGGTGCAGATCGCGCAGATGCCGGATGGACGCAAGTACATGTGGGTGGCCCGCACCATCGAACGGCGCGCATCACGCTTTGGTCAGCCCGGTAAAACCTTCGCGATCGGGCTGGGCTGCGAACTCCGGCACGCCCACCGGCTCGTCTACTCGGAAGGACTGGACTTGTCGGGCGACATCGCCACACCGATCGGCGCGGGCTGCCGGGTCTGCGAGCGGGACAACTGCCCGCAGCGGGCGTTCCCCGCGCTGGGCCGCGCACTCGATCTCGACGAGCACCGCAGCACCGTGTCGCCCTATCTGGTGAAGCACGCATGACCGGCCAGGTCGGTCGTATTCCACCCGGGCGCTTCCGCGAACTGGGCCCGATCAACTGGGTGGTCGCAAAGCTGGGCGCCCGCACGATTCGCGCACCGGAGATGCACCTGTTCACGACGCTGGGTCAGCGCCGGTTGCTGTTCTGGGCATTCGCGTTCTACGGCGCCCGGCTGCTGCGCGGCCGGCTACCACAGGTCGATACCGAGTTGGTGATCCTGCGGGTCGCGCACTTGCGCGGCTCCGAGTACGAGTTGCAGCACCATCGCTGGATAGGTCGTCGTCGCGGGCTCGACGACCAGACCCAGGAGTTGATCTTCGCCTGGCCGAACACGTCCGCGAACGCCGGCGGGCTCACCGATCGCCAGCGGGCGCTGCTGCGTGCCACCGACGAATTCATCCTCAACCGCACAATCGGCGAGGAGGCGTACCAGCAGCTGTCCCAACACCTCGATCGACGTCAGCTGATCGAATTCTGTTTGCTGGCAGGGCAATACGACGGTCTGGCCGCAACGATGTCGGCCTTACAGATTCCGCTGGACCACCCGGGCCATCACAGGTAGGTGTCGGCCAGCACCAACAGTGTCAGCAGGACCGGCAGTACCGGCAACCCGAACGCGAACGCCGCCAGGGTTAAATTTCCCCGCGCCCGCACCCGCCGTGCCCACAGCGCCGCGCCCAGCGCAAAAACCGCCGACACCGCCAGCACGATCGGACCCCACACACCCGCCGTCGTCAGGAAGTCCCCGATCGAGAAAGCGATCAGCCACAGCACGTAACCGGCCAGCACACCGCCGAGCGCGGCCCAAACCGATTCCGCTCGCACTGCTCTAGGCCTGGCCATCGGCGTCAGAAGTTGATCATGTGGCCGGTCAGACCGTGGAAGCATTCCTGCAGTGCCTCCGACATCGTCGGGTGGGTATGGACGTTGCGCGCCAATTCGTTTGCGGTCAGGTCCCACTTCTGCGCCAACGTCAGCTCGGGCAGCAACTCGGCCACGTCGTGACCGACCAGGTGCCCGCCCAGCAGTTCGAGGTGCTTGGCATCAGCGACCAGCTTCACGAAGCCACTCGGGTCGCCGACACCGTGCGCTTTCGCGTTGGCGGTGAACGGAAACTTGGCCACCACGACGTCATAGCCCTCGTCGCGGGCCTGCTGCTCGGTGAGCCCGAAGCTGGCGACGTTGGGCTGGCAGAACGTCGCGCGCGGCAGCATGCGGTAGTCGCCGAGAGCCAAAGTCTCTGCGCCGGCGATGGTTTCGGCTGCCACCACGCCCTGCGCCTCGGCGACGTGGGCCAATTGCAGCAACCCGGTGACATCGCCGATGGCGTAGATGTGGTCGACGTTGGTCAGCATGTAGTCAGTGACCCCGATCGCCTTGCGATCGGTCAGCGCGACGCCGGCGGCCTCGAGACCGAAGCCGTCGACGTTGGGCGCAAAACCGATGGCCTGCAAGACTTTCGCGGCCTTGAGCTCCTCGGTCTTGCCGTCTTTGCTGACGGTCACCGTGACGACCGAGCCGTCGTCGGCGATCGACTCGACCTTGGTGCCGGTGAGGATCTTGACGCCGAGCTTCTTGAACTGCTTCTCGATTTCCCTGGAGGCATCGACGTCTTCGTTGGGCAGCGCGCGCGGCAGGAACTCGACGATGGTCACGTCGACGCCGTAGTTCTTCAGCACATAGCCGAACTCGATGCCGATCGCCCCGGCGCCGGCGATGATGATCGACTCAGGCAGCTCGCGGGACAGGATCAGTTCTTCATACGTGACAACGTTTTTCGACAATGAGGTACCGGGGACCAGACGGGTGCTGCTGCCGGTGGCGATGATGATGTTGTCGAAGGTGACGTTTTCCGTGCCGCCCTCGTTGAGCTCGACGGCCAGCGTGTGGGCATCGGTGAACCTGCCGTAGCCGTGGATCTCGGTGATCTTGTTCTTCTTCATCAAGAAGTGCACGCCGGCCACCCGGCCGTCGGCCACCTTGCGGCTCCTGTCGAAGGCCACGCCGTAGTCGAAGGTCACCTCGCCGCCGATGCCGAAGGTCGCGGCTTCCTTGTTGAAGATGTGCGCGAGTTCGGCATTGCGCAGCAGCGCCTTCGACGGGATGCAGCCGACGTTGAGGCAGACTCCGCCCCAGTACTTCGGTTCGACGACGGCGGTATTGAGTCCCAGCTGCGCGGCGCGGATGGCCGCGACGTATCCACCGGGTCCGGCTCCGAGGACGACAACGTCATAGTGGGTCACGGCACCTACCCTAATGGCCTGACTCCGGGCATCAGGTGGCCAGCCATTCATCGATCTTGTCATCGAAGCGCTCGGCGACATGCAGGCTGCGCCCGGGCGCATCACTGAGCCAGCCGCGGGCGATGAACACGCTGGTGATGGCGGCAGGAAGCGCCCCGGCCAGGTGAATGCGACGGTCGGTCCAGTCCACGCAGGAGCGGGCGAACACCCGCCGACTGGCCCGCAGAGCGGCCAGGTCGATATCCAGCCGTTCGACCAGATGTTGCCCGCGGTCGGTGAGCTCGTGGTCGCGGTCGTCGAGGTGCCGGATGGCTCCGACGGCCAGCAGTCGGTCGCGCAGTTGCACGCCGCGGCGGCCGGCCAGGTGGTCGTAACAGGTGCGGGCCTCCGACAGCGCGCACGCGGCCTGCTGATCCTCAACGGACACCGGGGCCGGCGGCGCAATCTCGGCGATGGCCTCCAACACGGTGGCCACTTCCGGGTCGGCGATCTCGTGGTAGCGGTGCCGGCCCTGGGCGCGGACCCGGATCAAGCCGGCTTCGGTCAGGCGGCGCAGATGCACCGAAGCGGTGCCGGGCTGCACGCCGGCTCGGCGCGCCAGTTCCCCGGCCGGCAGCGCGCGCCCGCCGGCTAGCGCGGCCAGCATCGCCGAGCGCGCGGGATCCTCGATCAAGGTGGCGATTGGGGTGAGGTTGCGATCAGCCTGCGGCCCGTAGGCCGCGGATCGGCGCCTGTCGCTCACCCGGCCAGCCTTGCACAGCCCTCGTTCGGGTGCTCAGTACGGCAGGACGCCCGCTGCGCAATGTCGTTGGCTGTGTTGGCAGTAGAACTTGCCGTAGACGGGGGCTGCTCCGATGACAGACGCGCACACCGCCGAGATCATCGCGATGGCCAGCGCCGACACCAGCGGCCGGTCGGCCACCATCGCCAGTATCAGACCCGCGACGGTGCTCACCACGACGTAGGCCAGGACGACGAAAACAACCTCGGTCTTATGCCGGGAGGCGTCATGGCTCCACCAA
>NZ_DATNJW010000569.1:0-4565 GCF_035603715.1 Mycobacterium sp.
GAGATATGCCGGCGGCCTGTCCCCGATTTGGACCGGTACGCGCAGCCGACGCCGGCAGCGTAGCGATGACAAGACCCCTCCGGCGAGCGATTAGCGATCGAGGAGGCGGGCGAGCTCGCGTCTCAGATCCGGCCAGGGATCTCGCTGAATCGGCGTCGTCCGGGGCTGGATGGTGAGCGTGAGCGCGAGGCCGCGCATGGCATCGAGCGCGACGCTGAATCGCCGGGTCCACTCGGCGCGCGGGACGTTCTTCGGTGCGGCGTCGGCGGCGATTGCAGCGAACACGGCGGATTGGGGCCGCTCCAGCGGGGCGAGTGCGGCATAGAGCTCGGGATCGTCGGCGGCAGCGATCCACACTTTGACCCACACCGTGTACAGGTCATCGGTGAACGCGCTCCAGAGCACGTCGAGCAACGCGGGTGTGCGGCGCGCGCCACCGAGAGCGGCCGCGTCCGAGACCCGAGCCCGCAACTCGGTCTCCATCCGGCGCCCCACCTCGTCGAGCGCTGTGGCGATGAGATCAATCCGGGCCGGGAAGTGATGGGCAATCGCCCCGAGCGATGCTCCGGCGGACTCCGCGATCTGCCTGGTCGTCGTGGCCGGATACCCGTGATCGGCAATGGATCTGATCGTCGCCTCGATCAGGCGCGCGCGGGTCTGATCGCGCCGCGCCTGCTGCGTCCGCGGAGCGCCACCGCGAACCGGAGTCGATGCCACCCCCACATCATATAGACGACAGGTCACTTGACCTGTAACCTAGCGACAGGTCGCTTGACCCGTAATATCGATCCCTGGAGGAAATGGCTGTGACCAGCACCGAAACGGCGACACGAGCGGCCCCGGCCGACGGCGGGTTGCGCGTGGAACACCCGGCAGAGGGCGTACGGGTGCTGGTCCTTGATCGACGGGAGCGCCGCAACTCCCTCGACGTCGACGTCCTCACCCGACTGGCCGGCGAATTGGCCTTGATAAGAACGGATTCCGCCGTGAGGGCGGTGATTCTCACCGGCGCGAACGGCGCGTTCAGTTCGGGTGCAGACTTCGCTTTGATCGAGCAGCTATCGCAGCGGCCGGAAGCCGAAGTGGCCGAATTGCTGGCCGTGCACATGCGGGTCGTCGACATGCTCTGGGCACTGCCGCAGCCGACGATCGCCGCCATCGACGGCCCTGCGGTCGGTGCCGGCATGTCGTTGGCGCTGGCCTGCGACATCCGAGTGGGATCCCCAACGATGGCCCTGTTCCCGTCGTTCATCCGCATGGGTCTTGTGCCCGATATGGGTGCGAGCTGGTTGCTGCCGCGGCTGGTCGGCGAGGGCGCTGCGTTGGAGTTGCTGCTCGCCGGGCGACCGATTGAGGCTGAGCACGCGACGCGGATAGGGTTGGCGCACAAGCTGGTTGACGATGCGTTGGCCACGGCGCTCGATCTCGCTACCACGTTTGCCGCGCGCCCCCACGCCGCGGTGGTGGCGACCAAACGACTGCTGCGTAAGGCCGCCGACGGTGACCTCGCGCGGGCGGTCGACCTCGAAGCAGGCGCCCAGTCGGCGGCTGTTCACGGCGACGAGTTCACCGACATGTTCGCAACCTGGCGGGCCACAAGGATCGCCGACTGATGGCCGGCGTGCGATGTGGACACGTCTTCCGCGACTACGACGCTATCCGCACCCGTGCCGGTGCAGTCGCGAATGGCCTTGCCGCCCTTGATGTCACGGCCGGTGACCGAGTCGCCATTTACCTCCACAACGAGATCGCGTTCATCGAAGCGAGCATTGGTATCGGGATGCTGGGCGCTATACCCGTGCCGGTGAACTGGCACTGGCAAGGGGCTGAGCTCGCCTATCTGCTCGAGGACAGCGATAGCAAAGTGATCTTCGCCGACACCAGCCTCATTTCCACCGCCGAGGTGGTGGCCGGCGATAGGGCCCTGATCGAAGTCACCCAGGAATCGGAACCGGCGACCGGAAGACATCCTGTCTATGAGGACTGGTTGGCGCTGCAGGGCCCACGTTCGGAACCGCCCAGCCAGGCGCCGCTGGCGATGGTGTACACCTCCGGTACGACGGGCAGACCCAAGGGCATCGTCCGCGCGCCGTCCACCCCCGCGCAGTCGCAAGCCCTTGCGGGGTTGCTGTTCGAGACGTTCGGGCTGGCCCCGGGGATGCGCACCTTGGTGGCAGCGCCGATGTACCACAGCGCGCCGAATGCTCACGCGCTCGTAAGTGCGGCCGCCGGCATCGATCTGACGATCATGGCAAGCTTCGACGCCGAGGAATTGCTGCGACTTATCGAAGAACACGCGATTGATCACTTCCAAGCTGTTCCAACGATGTTCGTTCGATTGCTGCGCCTTCCCGACGAGGTCCGGGACAAGTACGACGTCTCCTCATTGAAGTCTGTCGTGCATGCTGCTGCACCTTGCCCGCCCGAGGTCAAACGACGCATCATCGACTGGTTTGGGCCGATCGTCCGTGAGTATTACGGTGGCACCGAAACCGGTCCCTGCGTGGCCTGCGACAGCGCTGACTGGCTCGCGCACCCCGGCACCGTCGGACGGCCGATCAGGGACGCCGACGTCAGGATCTACTCCGAGGACGGAGATCTGCTGCCGGCAGGTGAATCTGGGCGCATCCACTTACGGCCACCGTCGTTTTTGCCGAACTTCACCTACCACGGCATTCCGGACAAGCGGGCCGCAATGGAGAAGGACGGATACCTCGACATCGGCGACGTCGGCTACCTCGATCACGACGGGTTCCTCTATCTCAACGACCGCAGCACGGACATGATCATTTCGGGTGGAGTGAACATCTATCCGGCTGAAATCGAGGCGTGTCTGCTCGAACTCGATGGCATCCGTGACGTCGCCGTGTTCGGCGTACCCGATGAGGAGTTCGGCGAGGCGATCGCCGCCCATGTCGAGGCGACCGGCCTGACCGAGGACGAAGTGCGCCAACATGTCCGAACCAATCTGGCGCACTACAAAACGCCCAGAATCGTCGTGCTCGACAACGACTTGCCCCGGGAAGACACTGGAAAATTGATGAAGCGCAAAATCCGCGCACGATACTGGCCGGCGGAGGGGTAAGGACAGTCAGAGCCGATCGGGTAGAGTTAACACGCCGGTAATCTTGCCGGCCCTCAGGGCAGATCACTTGCTGAACGTGGGGCTCATCGCCCCGCCACGATCCCGTCGCCTTCTCTGAGACTTCTCAGAGGATCTTATGTCTTCGCTTGCGAGCGGTTCCCCGTCCCTTCACGCCCCCGAACAGTGCGAGTGCAACCTCCCGGCAGCGTCCTTCGAACTCCCTGTTGGTTCCACCGCGATCGTTTACTGCGAGGGCCTGTTCGGCGAGCAGGACGGTAAGACCGCCAACGGCCTGGTACGGCACTCGGAGAAGTACGAGATCCTCAGTGTCATCGACAGCCTCCGGGCCGGAGTCGACGCCGGGAAATTCCTCGACGGCACCGCGAACGGCATCCCGGTGCTGGCGTCGCTCGCCGAGTCCATCTCGCACGCCGGCCACGTGCCTGACTACCTGATCTGTGGGCTGGCGCCCGCCGACGGCCTGCTGTCGGACGAGCAGCGGGTCGTGCTGCTCGACGGCATCGCCCGCGGCATGCACATCATCAACGGCCTGCACGAGTTCCTCAACGACGACGCCGAGTTCGTGGCGGCAGCCTTGATCGCCGGCGTCACCATCACCGATGTACGCCGACCGAAGGCCAAGCGCGACCTGCACCTGTTCTCCGGCCGGATCTTCGACGTCACATGTCCCAGGATCGCGATCCTGGGTACGGACGGGGCGATCGGGAAGCGCACCACCGCCACCTTGCTGGTCCAGGCGCTAAACGCGCGCGGCGTCAAGGCGGTCATGGTCGGCACCGGTCAGACCACCTTGATCCAGGGCGGGAAGTACGGCGTCGCGCTGGATGCGCTTGTCCCCCAGTTCTGCTCGGGCGAGGTCGAGCACCAGGTCGTCGCCGCGTTCGAGGGTGAGGACCCTGACGTGATCGTGGTCGAGGGCCAGGGCGCGCTCAGCCATCCCGCTTACATCACGTCGGCTCACATCCTGCGGGGCAGCCGCCCGGCCGGCGTGATCGTGCAGCACGCGCCGAAGCGCAAGGTGCTCGGCGACTTCCCGATGATGCCGATGCCGACCGCGGCCAGTGAGATCGCATTGATCGAGGCGTTCGCCGACACCCGCGTCATCGGGGTCACGATCAACCACGAAGAGATGACCGAAGATGAGCTGAGCGACGCGATCTCCGAGCATCATTCGCAGCTCGGCCTCCCAGTCACCGACCCGCTGACGCGCCCCGCGTCGGATCTGGTCGACATGGTGCTGACGGCCTTGCCGGCGCTCGCGGCAGTGGCAGACATGACCACTCCCGTGTGACGCTTCGGATCGAGGCCGATCTCGACAAGGTCGAGCAGAACACGCGGATCTTGGTTGACCGGCTTGCCTTAACGGGCATCCGGGTCACCGGGATCACCAAGGCCGTGCTGGGCTCCCCGGGCGTCGGAGCGGCGATGTTGCGCGGCGGCGCCTGCGGTCTCGGCGATT
>NZ_DATNJW010000570.1:0-5729 GCF_035603715.1 Mycobacterium sp.
TCGCTGAACTTCGCATTGTCGGCCGCAACGATCAAGTCGCATGCCCAGATCAGCATCAAGCCCGCGGAGATCGCGTTGCCCTGCACCTGGGCGATGGTGATCTTGCGCAGATCCCGCCAGCGGCAGGTGTTCTGGAAGAAGTAGTGCCACTCCTGCAGGTAGGTCTTCTCCGCGACGGCATCGCGCTTGGAGCCGTTGATCCGGAAGCTGGGCAGCTGAGCCGGACCCGGGGCCCGCTCCGCCAGAGCCAACTCCGAACCCAGGTCGTGGCCGGCGGAGAAGTTCTTGCCGCGGGCCGCCAAGATCACCACCCGGACTGCGTCGTCGGCCTCGGCGCGAAGGAACGCCTCGTCGAGTTGCACGAGCAAACCGCGGCTCTGAGCATTATGTGCCTCTGGCCGGTTGAGCCAGATGCGTGCGATGCGGCCCTCGTCGAGCGTCTCGTAGGCCACCAACTCTTCAGACTTCGCTTCAACCGGGACTGCCATTGGCCCACCTCATTCGCGTCAGCTGTGTCTCATGACCCGGCTTCTCCTCGGGCCGCTGCACGGCCCGCATCGTCGCCGGCGAGTGCTTACACATTACGGCCAGCCCGTAACGCTCCGATCGGCGGGTGACAGCACACTCTGCACCTGATTACGCACTTCGCATACAGTTATGTCATGCCCGCTAAATCTGACACCCATGAAATCGACGACGTGGCCCCATTGGCTGACGACACCGCCAGTCAGGCCAGGCGCGTAGTAGCGGCCTACGCAACCGACGCGGACGAATGCCGCGTCTTCCTGGCCATGCTCGGTATTGGGCCCGCGAAAATCGAGGTGTAAGTGCCCAGCGCGGGAGGCAAGGGAGCGCGAAGTCCGCAAAACAACCCTGTCTCCGGCGTGTCCGACTTCGTGGTGGTCGCCAACCGGCTGCCGATTGACATGGAGCGATTGCCCGACGGCAGCACTCGTTGGAAGCGCAGCCCGGGCGGGCTGGTCACGGCCCTGGAACCGCTGTTACGCCGCCGTCGCGGCGCTTGGATCGGGTGGGCCGGCGTCGTCGAGGACGACGTGGACGTCGAGGACGAACCCATCGTCGAGGAGGACCTTCGGCTGCACCCGGTGCGGCTGTCGGCCGACGACGTCGAAGAGTATTACGAGGGTTTCTCCAACGCCACGCTGTGGCCGCTGTATCACGACGTCATTGTCAAACCGACCTACCACCGCGAATGGTGGGACCGGTACGTCGACGTCAACCGCCGGTTCGCCGAGGCCGCGTCACGCGCGGCGGCCAGCGGGGCCACCGTCTGGGTGCAGGATTACCAGCTGCAACTGGTGCCCAAGATGCTGCGCGAACTCCGCCCCGATCTCACGATCGGGTTCTTTTTGCACATCCCATTCCCGCCCGTCGAGCTGTTCATGCAGCTGCCCTGGCGGGCCGAAATCATCGAAGGTCTGCTGGGCGCGGACTTGGTCGGATTCCATCTGGCCGGCGGTGCCCAGAACTTCCTGATCCTGTCGCGACGCCTGATCGGCGCGAACACGTCCCGGGGTTCGGTCGGGGTGCGCTCGCGCCTCGGCGAGGTGGAGGTCGACGGCCGGATCGTGCGGGTGGGTGCCTTCCCGATCTCCATCGACTCGAGCGAACTCGACCAGAAGGCCCGTGACCGCGATATCCGCCGACGGGCCAGAGAGATCCGGGCCGAGATCGGCAATCCGCGCAAGGTCCTGCTCGGTGTCGACCGGCTCGACTACACCAAGGGCATCGATGTGCGGCTCAAGGCGTTTGCCGAGTTGCTCGCCGAGGGCCGCGTCAAAGCCGATGACGCCGTGTTGGTCCAGCTCGCCACGCCCAGCCGTGAGCGGGTGGACAGCTACCAGAAGCTGCGGGAGGACATCGAGCGCCAGGTGGGTCACATCAACGGCGAATACGCCGAAGTCGGCCACCCGGCAGTGCATTACCTGCATCGACCGGTCCCCCGCGACGAGCTCATCGCGTACTTCGTGGCCAGTGATGTCATGCTGGTCACCCCGTTGCGGGACGGGATGAATCTGGTGGCCAAGGAGTACGTGGCGTGCCGCAGCGACCTTGGCGGTGCACTGGTGCTCAGCGAATTCACCGGAGCCGCAGCCGAACTACGGCAGGCTTACCTGGTCAACCCGCACGACACCGAGGGCGTCAAAGACGCGATCGAAGCGGCCCTCAACCAAACTGAAGACGAGGGCCGCCGCCGGATGCGCGCATTGCGGCGTCAGGTACTGGCGCACGATGTCGACCGGTGGGCCCGATCCTTCCTCGATGCGCTGGCTGCTGGTCATCCGTCAAACAGCTGAATTTCTGGTACGGCCGGTGCCGCACTGCGATAATCGATGCACTCAGCCGGAAGGGACCATGAAGGTGATCACCTCCCGCGGCCTGACCGCCGCCGCCGTCATGACACTTGTCGCCGTGGGAACATCGACCCCCGCTAAAGCGCTCGGGCCACCACCAGATGGCATGTACAGCTTTACCGAAGCGGGCGTGCCGACCACGAACTGGAAGATCTTGGCTATGTGCGATGCGCCATCTCGCCAGCGCGCCATCCCTGATTTCACCGACCCCGTCATCGCCGCCGATCTCTGCGTACTGAATGTCAGCAGCACCACGGCCCGGGTGATCAGCCGTTCGGAGAAGATGGCGAACTTCGTCGGCCGAGCGCGACTTGCCAGCGATCGGTGGACCTTTCAAGTAGACAAGGCCAACGGCGTCTCGTGTCCGGACGGCACCACCGCGGCATCGACGGATACCTACGCGTTTGACGACGTATCGCTTACCGGCACGCACACCAGCATTCACGGCGATATCTGCGGCCTTCAGCCCGCGATGACGAAGACGCCGTTCACACTTGCCTTACAGGGACCGCTGCCCAACCCGGTCGAGCGTTACCCGTTGGACTGCAACGAGATCGGCCAGTGCCGCTGACGCGATCGGTCGGCTAAATCGGCGTGATGTAGTTGATCAGCCATTTGCCGCCGATCCGCTGGTAATCGACCCGCAACCGGCTGCCGTCATAGAGCGGTTGCCGGGATTTGTCGGTCACCGTGCGATTCATGTATACCATCACCGATGCCGAATTACGTTGCGCCGCCATCACTCCCACGCCGACCACGCTTGCCTGTACGACGACCTCACGGCTGCGCGCCTCAGGGATGATCTTCTCGTTCGCGCTCTTCTCGAACTCATGGCGATAGGCCGGCGTCAGCAAGAGGTATGCGGCTCCCAGGCTGCGCTCAACCGTCTGGTAGTCGTACGCGAACACTTCGGGAATCTCTTGGGTGGCCAGCGGCGGAAGCGCCGCGCGGGCCGACTGCTCACCGCGGGTTTCGACCCTCTGCCAGTAGAGCCAACCGCCTGCCGCGGCCAACCCGACGAACGTGGCGGTCAGCAAGCTCACGACGGCGGCGATCAACCACCGCATCAATTGCCTCCGTCTGGATACTTCAGGTCGTAACCGGTCATCCGTCCGTTTTCATCTTCGTGCACGATGACCCGCATCCGGTAGGGCATGGAGGGCTTGTTGACCCCGTCCAAGTCTGTCACCGTGACGCGTATCGATACCAGAACCGATGCGTTGTCGCTGACACTGTCAATGCTTTCCAGCGCAGCACCGTTGACCACCGCCTCGGAGTTCGCGTCGGTGTGACGGAACAACGCCTTGATGTTCTCGACGTTGTTGTTGGAACTGAGCATGCCGCGCAGCGGCCCACTGGTCCCCTCGACGAATCTGGCGACGCTTTGGTCGATGTTGTCCTGTTTGTAGCTGAACATGTTCACCACCGTTTGGGTGGCGGTGTCGACGAAACGCTGGACGCGGGCATGGTTCGCGTCGGCCTGACGCTGCTGATAGATCTCGAAACCCACTCCGCCGGCCAGCGTCGCGATCCCGACCAGACTGGCGGCCAACGCAATCCATCCGACCCGCCGGCGGTTCGCAGGCCGGCGCGGCGGCGGACCGACCGGCGTGTTGATCCGCTTGACCGGCTTGGGCGCCGTCTCGACCCGGACCGTGGTGGCGGCCGCCTCACCGCCGTGCGGGCCGGCGGCACGCGAAGCGCGCCGGCGCGGGGGTCGCGTCACCGGCTCAGGGCTCGTCAACCGCCGACCCGCTGAGCCCGGCTCGGCCGCGCTTGAGATCGGCTCATCTTCGGTCACAACTGCCTCGGGTCACGCATCAGGTCCAACCAATTCTCCGCGGTCGATACTTTGCCGGGCGCGAAGATACCAGTGCCTCCCGCGGGGTCCTGAAATACTCCGGTGCTGTCGTCATAGGTGGTGTATGCCGTGCCGTTGGCCTGCGGAACCGGGCCGGGCGGTGGACCCCAGGGCTTTTCTGCCGGCGGGTACGGCGCTCCGGGCAGCCCTTCCGGCGGCGGCGGCGCGGGAACGGCCTTCGGGAACGGTAGCTGCGGGTTTTGCGGCGGGTACGACGACGGCGGAATCCATGTCTGCCGGCCGTCGGTCCCACCGGTGTTGGGTGGTGGCGGCGCCGGGAACGGCTGGTGCGGCGCCGGGCCGGGTCCTTCGACCACGCCGGGCGGAAGCGGCCCGGCTATCGGTGTCCCCGGATCCGGGTCGTTGCCCGGTGGAATGAAGGGGTATTTGTTGGGCGGCAAGATATTCAACCCATTCGTGACCGGGGTTCCGTACGGGATCGGCGGTCCGCGCCACGGATTCGTACCGATCGGCACATAACCCTTGGGATCACGACAGAGCGCCACCGTCGGGGCCCGCTTACCGGGGAATTCCTGACACGGATAGTTGCGCGCGCCGCGTACCGCCGACGGGTCGTTCTGGGCGGTCTTGCAGTACATGTCAGTCGGGATCTCCCGCAGCGTCTCATCAGCCGGGGTCCGAATCAGCGGCGGCGGAATGAATCCGGTGGTGCACGGCGGCGGGTCGACGTTGACTTTGAAGTCGAGCTTGGCGCCCTCGTCCTGGGGTTCGCCGTTGGCCGCGGTGATGATCGCGGCGAACAATGCCGGCAACACCACCAGAAGTTGCTCGATCGACTTGTGATAGATGACACCTACCCTGCCAAGGTTGGCCAGGTTGGCGGCCAGCATCGGGAACGACGGACGGATACCGGAGAACGCCGTGTTGGCCTGATCCACGGCCGGCGGCACGACCGTCAGCAGCGTGCGCAATTGTGGATCAGCTTGGTGCACTTCGGAAGTGAACCGCGCCAAACCATCGGACAGCGACTTGATGTCATTGCCGGAGCGAATTTGGGCCTGCAAAAACGGGCCGACCTGGTCGATCAGCCGCGACGTCTGCGGGAAGTCCGCATTAGCCTGGTCCACCAGCAGGCGGGACGACTCGAGCAGCCTGGCCAACTCGGGGCCGGATCCGTTGAACGCGTTGAAGGTTTCGTGCAGCAACTCGCGCAATCGGGTGTCAGCGACACTGTTGACCAATGTCTCCGACTGGTGCAGCAGCGTCGCGATTTCCACGCCGATCACGGTGTTGTTCCGGTCGATGCGAGATCCGTTGTGCAGCTTGGTCGTGGCCGCGTGCTCGGGAGGCACCAGGTCAATGTACTGCTCGCCGATGGCCGACACGCTCTTCACCGATGCGGTGACGTTCGACGGGACAGTCGTGCCGCTGTTGAGCCGCATCACCGCGTCGACGCCGTCGGGGGTGAGACCCATCGACTCGACGCGACCGACAGCGACCCCGCGATAAGTGACGTTGGCGTTTTTGTACAG
>NZ_DATNJW010000571.1:0-8088 GCF_035603715.1 Mycobacterium sp.
CCGGCGGATTCGCGTTGGTGGTCGCGATCGACTCGACCGGAACACTGGACAGCCGCGGCGCCGACACCGTGGTCTCCAATATTCACGAGATCGGCGTCCGCGCCGGGTATCGCCGGATGTCCGAGCTGCCCGACGGTCTGCAGGCATTGGACCTGGCAACCGAACGACAGCCGGCGGTGTTCTACGACTTCGACGGCACGTTGTCCGAGATCGTCGAGGATCCCGACTCAGCCCGACTGGTCGACGGCGCAGCCGATGCGCTGACATCGCTCAGCGCTGCATGCCCGGTGGCAATCCTGAGCGGACGCGACCTGGCCGACGTGCGCGAGCGGATCGGCCTGCCCGGACTTTGGTATGCAGGCAGTCACGGCTTCGAGCTGACCGGACCCGACGGCACGCACCACCAGAACCCCGAAGCAGCGGCAAGCATCCCGGTGCTGACCCGGGCGGCCGCTGACTTGGCCGACCAGCTGGGGCACATTCCCGGTGTGGTGGTGGAGCACAAGCGATTCGGTGTCGCCGTGCACTACCGCAACGCCGCCCGCGACCGGGTCGGCGAGGTGGCCGCGGCGGTGCGAACCGCCGGGCAGCGAACTGCGCTTCGCGTCACTACGGGCCGTGAAGTCATCGAGCTACGTCCAAATATCGACTGGGACAAGGGAAAAACGTTGCACTGGGTGCTCGATTACATCCGCGACAACGAGGGAGCCGGTCCGCTGCTGCCGATCTACCTCGGCGATGACATCACCGACGAGGACGCTTTTGATGCGGTCGACGACGACGGCATCGCGATCCTGGTGCGTCACAGCGACGACGGGGACCGCGCCACCGCCGCGCGCTACGCGCTGGACGATCCCGGCCAGGTACGGGAATTCACCGAGCGGCTCGCCCACCGGCTCGCGCACTGATCACAGGACCGCTTGCGACTGAATGGTTTTAGCGGCAAGTTTGCCGTCATCGCCGCGAATCTCCGTTTCGACCACGATGACCCGCTTGCCGATGTGCAGCGGGTGGCTGTGCGCCTTGATGGTGCCAGAGCGGGTGGCGGCGAAGAAATTGGTCTTGGATTCAATGGTTGCGGTGCCGCCCGCGCCCTCGGGGAGATTGAGGAATGCACAGACCGCGCCCGACGAGTCCGCCAGGGCCATGACGATCCCGCCGTGTAACACGTCATTGCCGGTGCACAGGTTAGGCGCCCAATCCAGGCTCAGCACAACCTCGTTCGGGCCGGCGGTGTCAGCGGTGATGCCCAGCGTCACGCACAGCGGCACTAACGATTGGATCATTTCGGTTGCGGCGGAGTCGGTCACGTATTCAGCCTCTCAATTCCTGCAACGCCTCGGCGGTGGCCGCGTCGGCGGGATAGAACGACTCGATCGCCACCTCGGCAACCGTCACATCCAACGGCGCGCCGACAACCGCGGTCATGCTGAAGAACGCCAACTCATTTCCGTCGTGCCGCAGACGCAACGGCACGGCGACGTCAGTGAGCTCGGGCCGCTCGGCCTCGCCACCCGGGTAGGACGACAACTCGGCAAGCAGTTCGGCCAGCCGCGGGTCGAGGGTGGCCTGAACTTGGCGGTGCAGCCGTTCGAGGATATGTGCCCGCCACTCAGGCAGATTGGCGATGCGCGATGCCATGCCGTCTGGATGCAGTGAGATGCGCAGCGCATTCGCTGGCGGCGTGAGCAATGCGGGGTCACATCCGTCGATGAGCACCGCGACGGCGGCATTGCCGTCGAGCATTTCCCACCATCGGTTCACCACCAGTGCCGGATATGGCTCGTGGCCGGTGAGGATCTGACGCAGTGCCACCCTTAGCCGCGCCAGTTCCGGTTCGTCGAGTGAGTGTTCGGGATAGGCGGGCGCGTAACCACCGGCCAGCAGCAGCGCGTTGCGCTCGCGCAGCGGCACGTCGAGTTGCTCGCTGAGCCGCAGGATCATTCCGGAGGTCGGCTGCGACCGCCCGGTCTCCACGAAACTCAGGTGCCGAGCCGAGATCTCGGCCTGGATCGACAGGTCGAGCTGGCTTATTCGGCGCCGCTCGCGCCACTCGCGCAGCAGTTGGCCGACGGCAGGCGTTGGCCGGGCGCTGCGGGCCAGGGTCGTCATCGTCCCGATGCTAGCCGCGCCCGATCGCTGCGACGATTACCTGCCAGGTAATGGAAAGTGCGCTGTATCAGCTGTCCTTGTCGTCGTCCGACTTTTTGTCCTTGTCGTCGTCCGACTTCTCGTCTTTGTCGTCGTCCGACTTCTTGTTGTCTTTGCCGGTTGCCAATTCGAGCGTTGCCCAATGACTGGGCGACACGAAGACGGTCCACTCGCCGTCGTCGTGCCCCATTTTTACGACGCCGTTGTCGACTTCCCATTTGGTGCTGTCGTCGTAGTCGGTCGACTGCCCGTCGCTGTAGGTGAGTTTGAATGCCATGTCGCAGGCTGCCACGTTGGCGGCCTGGCTAAACCTCGGTGTATTCCACCGCGCCGTCCTCGAGCACCAGCCGCGCATCGCCGCCGTCCGAGCCGGACGCTTCGGTGCGGAATACCGCTTTGCCGGGCCCGGTGCGCCAGATCAGCGTCGTCAGCGTTTCGCCGGGAAAGACCGGCTTGGTGAACCGCGCGTCGATCGCCGTGATGGCGTTGGCGTTGCCGTTGCCGAGTTCGGCGATCAGTGCGCGACCGGAGAACCCGTAGGTGCACAGCCCGTGCATGATCGGCTTCGGGAAGCCGGCCAGTTCCTTGGCGAACCAGGGGTCGCTGTGCAGCGGGTTGCGGTCGCCGGAAAGTCGGTAGATCAGCGGCTGATCTTCGCGGGTGGGCAGGGCCACCCGGGCGTCGGGCTCGCGGTCGGGGACCTCCGGTGCGACCGGCCGCTCGCCCGGCTCTCCCCCGAAGCCACCCTCGCCGCGGATCACCAGGTTGGTCAGCGTCTCCGCGATCAGTGTTCCAGTGTCGGGATCGGAGCCCCGGCCGCGCAACATGATGATCGCGTTCTTGCCCTCGCCCTTGTCCTGAATGTCGGCCACCTCGGTGACCACCGACAGCTTTCCGGCGGGCGGCAGCGGCGCATGCAACCGAATTCCCTGCGAGCCGTGTAAGAGCATGGCCCAGTTGAACGATCCGACCTTGGCGGCCGCGCCGAACGCCGGGCAGCAGATCACCGCGTACGTCGGCAGCACCTGCTGGTCGATGTCATGGCTGTTCTCGGTGGTGAACTTCAGGTCGTCGAGGCCCGCGCCCACGCCGAGCGCGTAGAGCAAGGTGTCGCGGTCGGTCCACTCGAACAACATGGGTTCGGTGGTTGCGCCGACGGCATTCGGGTCGATCGCCATGCGGGTCTCCTCTTCGGTCGGGTTCCACGCCATTCCACCACTCGTCCGATGCGGCGGGCGAGGTGCGCCCGCATCCGCGATTTTCTGCACCGAACCCGGGCAAACGCATCACGCCGATGCCGTCGGCAGGGCAGGCTATCGACATGCGCAATCGCACTCGCACCGTCATCTGGAAGGCTGCTGCCGCACTTGCCGCGGTCGTCACCGTCGGCGCCTGCTCCGGGTCACCGCAGGTACGCAGCATCACGTTGACGTTCATCCGGCACGCCGAGTCGCAGAGCAACGCCCAGCAAGTCATCAACACCGACATCCCCGGACCGAGTCTGTCCGAGCAAGGTCAAGGCCAGGCCGAACAGCTTGCGCACCAACTCTCCCGCAACAACTTCGACGCCATTTATGCCTCGGACATGGTCCGCACCCAGCAGACTGCGGAGCCGCTTGCCCACGCGCTGGGCAAGAGCGTCGAGATCCTGCACGGTCTATGCGAGATCGAAGCGGGGAAGTACAACAACTCGCCCACAAAACGAGCCGACCTGACTTACCTGGTCGCCCCGGCGGACTGGCTCAACGGCGATGTGAAGGACGCCATCCCCGGGTCAATCAGTGGTGAACAATTCAACGACCGGTTCACCGCCGCCGTCCAGAAGATCTACGACAGCGGCCACAACAAGCCGGTGGCGTTCGCGCACAAAGAATCGATCATGTACTGGACGTTGATGAACGTGAAAAACCCGAAGGACAGCTTGGCGACCAGCCATCCGCTGCCTAACCTCGGCCGCGTGGTGATCACCGGCAGCCCGGCGCTGGGCTGGACGTTGGTCGACTGGGACGGCATCAAGGACTTCAGCTACTGACCTGAGCGGCCATTTCCTAGCGGTACGGTACTGGACAGTACTGCCCTCGCGGTCCTAGGGTTAGACCCGTGACCGAGACGGCTCACCGCGGCATGGCGGCGTCACCCTGGTCGCCGCGAGAAACCGAGTTGCTCGAGGTGACCCTGCAGCTGCTGCAGGAACACGGCTACGACCGGCTGACTCTGGACGCCGTGGCCGCCCGCGCCCGCGCCAGTAAGGCCACCGTCTATCGGCGCTGGCCATCGAAGGCCGAACTGGTGTTGGCCGCATTCATCGAGGGCTGCCGGCAGGTCGCAGTTCATCCCGACACCGGCACGCTGCGCGGCGATCTGCTGCAGCTGGGACGCGTGATCAGCCAGCAGTCCCACGAGCAGGCCGGCATCATCCGCGCCGTACTGGTCGAGATATCACGTCACCCCGCGCTGCACGATGCCATGCAGTCGGAGTTTCTGGATCAGCGGAAAGCCCTTTTGCATGAGGTCCTGCGCGACGCGGTGCTGCGTGGTGAGATCGACGCCGCCGCCATCAGCGACGAGCTCTGGGACCTGTTGCCGGGCTACCTGATCTTCCGGTCGATCATGCCCAACCGGCCGCCCACCGAGCAGACCGTGGAAGCACTGATCGACGAGGTGATCATCCCGAGCTTGACCCGCCACCGAAAGGGCAACGGGTGAAACGCTTTTCGGTTACAAAACTGATCCGGCGACGGTGGATGATCCTGGTCGCCGTCGCAGTGGTGGCGCTGGCGGGGTTCGCGGTGGACCGACTGCACGGCGCGTTCGGCTCGAACAAGAACGCGGCAAACGGCGGTGGCGCCAACAACGAAATCGTTCCGTTCAACCCCAAGCAGGTCATCTATGAGGTCTTCGGCACGCCGGGGTCCACGGCGACCATCAATTACCAGGACGTCCATGCCGCGCCGCAGCGAGTCGACAACGTCCCACTGCCGTGGTCCTACACAATCACCACCACCGATCCCGCAGTCATCGCCAACGTGGTTGCCCAAGGCAACGGCAACACATTGGGCTGCCGCATCACCGTCAACGGCATCGTCAAAGACGAAAGGACCGTCAACGAATTGAGCGCCTACACCTTCTGCCTGGACAAGTCCGGATGAGCGATCACAGCAGTCGCCGTCCCTTTGTTCCGCACACCATTCACCGCTTAGCGGTGCCCATCCTGTTGTTCTGGCTGGCGCTGGCTGCCGTGCCGAATATCCTTGTGCCGCAACTGGAAGAGGTCGGCAGGCTGCACAACGTCGGCCTCAGCTCCCCCGAGGCCCCGTCGTATCAGGCGTTCAAGCACATCGGCAAGGTGTTCCACGAGTTCGACACCGACAGTTCGGCGATGATCGTGCTGGAAGGCGACAAGCCGCTCGGCGCCGACGCCCACAAGTTCTACGACGCGATGATTCGCAAGCTGGACCAGGACAAGAAGCACGTTCAGCACATCCAGGACTTCTGGGGAGACACGCTGACGGCGGCGGGATCCCAGAGCAGCGACGGCAAGGCGGCCTACGTTCAGGTCTTTCTGAACGGAGCGCAGGGCGAGGCGTTGTCGAACGAGTCCGTCGACGCGGTCCGCGCCACCATCGATCACATGCAGCCGCCGCCGGGCGTCAAGGCCTACCTCACCGGTGCCGCCCCACTGATCGCCGATCAATTCACCGAAGGCAGTAAGGGATCCAACAAAGTCACGGCGATCACCGTCGGCGTGATCGCCGTGATGCTGTTCTTCGTCTATCGATCGTTTTCCACCACGCTCCTGGTCTTGGCGACCGTCCTGATCGAGATGGCTGCGGCGCGGGGATTCGTTGCCTTCCTTGGCAATGCCGGAGTTCTCCCGCTGTCGACCTATGCCACCAATCTGCTGACATTGCTGGTGATCGCCGCCGGAACGGATTACGCGATATTTTTCGTCGGCCGCTATCACGAGGCGCGCGCCGCCGGCGCAGAACGGGAAGACGCCTTCTACACCATGTATCGCGGCACGTCGCACGTTGTCCTGGGCTCTGGCCTGACGGTGGCCAGCGCGGTGGCGTGCCTCACTTTCACCCGGCTGCCCTACTTTCAAAGCCTGGGCCTGCCCGCGGCGATCGGAATCCTGGTGGCCCTGGCGGCCTCCCTCACGCTGGGCCCGGCAATCCTGACGATCGCCAGCCATTTCGGCCTCTTCGACCCCAAGCGAGTGCTGCAGACCCGAGGCTGGCGTCGCATCGGCACCGGCATTGTCCGTTGGCCCGCACCGATTCTCGTCGTTTCGATCGCCATCGCCCTGATCGGTCTGCTCGCCCTGCCCGGCTACAAGACCAGCTACGACACCCGGCCCTACATCCCCGGCTATGCTGCGGCCAACGTCGGATACACCGCTGCCGAGCGGCATTTCCCCCGCTCCCGGTTGGAGCCCGAACTGCTGATGATCGAGGCCGACCACGACTTGCGGAATCCGGCCGACATGCTGGTCCTGGACAAGGTGGCCAAGGGCGTCGTGCACATACCCGGCATCGCTCAGGTGCAGTCCATCACCCGGCCGCTGGGCGCCCCACTCGACCACAGCTCGATCGCGTTCCAGATCAGCCAGCAAAGCATCGGCCAGGTTCAGAACCTCAAGTACCAGATGGACCGCGCCCAAGACCTTTTGAGGCAATCCGCCGAGCTGACCAAGACGATCGGCATCCTGCATCAGCAATATGCCCTGCAACAGCAGCTCGCCGGCGCCACCCACGAGGAGACCCAGAAATTCCACGAGACCCTGGCGATCATCTCCGAGGTGCGAGACAAGCTCGCCAACTTCGACGATTTCTTCCGCCCGCTGCACAGCTACTTCTACTGGGAGAAGCACTGCTACGACATCCCGGTGTGCTTCGCGCTGCGCAACACCTTCGAAGCGATCGACAGCATCGACCAGCTCACCGAGAAATTCGACGACCTCGTGGTCAGCCTGGACAAGCTCGACCAGATCCAGCCGCAGCTGGTAGGGCTGATCCCACCTCAGATCGCCAGCCAGGAAGTCAATCAGGAACTGGTGTTGAAGAACTTCGCCACCAACTCCGGTATCGCCAATCAGTCGGCCACCGCGAATGACAACCCGGCCGCGCTGGGGCAGGCCTTCGACAAAGCCAAAAACGACGACCTCTTCTATCTGCCGCCGGAAGTATTCAGCAACCCCGACTTCAAACGTGGTCTGAAACTGTTTGTTTCACCCGACGGCAAGGCCGCTCGCATGATCATCACTCATGAAGGCGACCCGGCCGAGCCCGCGGCCATCTCCCACGTCGACCCGATCAGGCAGGCCGCGCACGAGGCGGTGAAGAACACTCCGTTGGCGGGTTCCCGTTTCTATCTCGGCGGTACCGCGTCGACCTACAAAGACATCGGCGACATGGAGAATTACGACCTGCTGATCGTCACCATCGCCTCGCTGAGCCTGATCCTGCTGATCATGATGATCATCACCCGTAGCTTGGTAGCCGCGATCGTGATCGTCGGTACCGTCGCGTTGTCGCTGGGCGCATCGTTCGGACTGTCGGTGTTGGTCTGGCAGTATTTCCTGGGCATCAAATTGTATTGGGTCGTATTGGCTTTGGCGGTCATCCTGCTGCTGGCGGTCGGATCCGACTACAACCTGCTGCTGATCTCCCGGTTCAAAGAGGAAATTCACGCAGGGCTCAAGACCGGCGTCATCCGCTCGATGGCCGGCTCCGGTTCGGTGGTGACCGCTGCCGGTCTGGTGTTCGCTATCACCATGTGCGGGTTCGTGTTCAGCGGTCTACAGGTCCTCGGCCAGATCGGTACCACTATCGGCCTGGGGCTGCTGTTCGACACCCTGATCGTACGTTCCTTCATGACGCCGTCCATCGCCACGCTGCTGGGCCGCTGGTTCTGGTGGCCGCTGCGGGTGCGCCC
>NZ_DATNJW010000572.1:0-19611 GCF_035603715.1 Mycobacterium sp.
CCAGCCCCGCGTTTACCCCGGCCGACGCGCAGGAGTTCATCGCGCTGCTGGATCGGCTGCTCGACGAGCGGGACTAGCGCCCCGCGTTATCAATTCGTCCACGCAGCCGATGGGTGTTTTGGCAGCCGAATCGACGCTAGCGCGCTGGTCACTCGCACTTCTTCGCGCCGACGTCGATGTCGACGAAACCTCGTCGCAACCGACGAGCGGGACTAACGGCCCGCGTCCTCCAGTGCCGCACGCGCCGCGTTGTAGCCCGGGATGAACGTGATACCCGGGCCGCCGTGGCAGCCGGTGCTGGCCAGGTACAGACCGTCGATCGGAAGAGGCTGTCCGAGAAAGCCTTTCGGTCCCGGCCGGTTGGGCCCGACCTGGTTGGCGTGGAACAGGCCGTGGCAGTAGTCGCCGCCGGGTGCGCCGAACATCACGCCCATGTGTCTGGGCGTGAAGGTGGTGTGCCGGCTGATGCTGCGCTCGAAGTTCGGCGCCAACCGGGTGATCTTGTCGATCACCCGCTGACCCATCTCGACCTTCGCCGCACCGTAGTCCACGTCGCCCTCGATCGGGAACCACAGCGCGAACGCCGACGCCGCGTGCTTGCCCGGCGGCGCGAGATCGGGATCGTTCTGCGAGGGGACCTGGAAGACGACCGTCGGGTCGGCGGGCACGATCCCGCGCCGGCAGTCCTCCCACTGCTGCTGGACTTCCTCGGGCGTGCTGAAGATTCCGATCGACGCCTGCATGCTCGGCTCGTTCAGCGCCTGGTACGGAGCGGCGAATTCGGGAGCCTCGTCCAGCGCGAAGTGCATCTGGATGTAGCTGCCGCGGTGATCGATCCGGGCGTAGCGCTCGCGGATGTCGGCGGGTAGCGCCGCGGAATCGACCAGTTCGTTCACGGTCAGGTCGGGGGCGATTGCGGAGACGACGATGGGCGCGGTCACGGTCTGCCCCGCCTCGGTGCGTACCCCGCCGACCTTGCCGTCGTTCACCAGTACCTCGGTCACCTTGGTGCGCAGCCGGACCTCGCCGCCGTCACGCTCGAGCACCTTGACCAGATGCTCGGTGAGCGCGCCGATGCCACCGCGCAGCTTCTTCATCTGCATGGTGTCGCCGTCGGGGACGCCCAGCCCGAAGGCCAACGCGGCCGCGCTGCCCGGTGTCGCCGGCCCGCGATAGAGGGTGTTGACGGCCAGCACCGTCATCGAGCCGCGCAGCGCCCCGTGCTTCTCGCGGTCCGGAAGATAGCGATCGAGCACGTCGGTGACCGACCCGAACAGCATGTCGTCGATCGCAGAGCGTTCGAATTCATTTGTGGCACAGGCATACATCTCGTCGATCGTCTTGGGCGGCGCCCCTGCCTCGAACCTGCCGAGCGCCCGGGTCGGCGCCATGGCCCAGCCCATCAGTCCCGCCATGCCGTTGACGGCGTCCGCCCCGTGCACCTCGTTGAGATGGGTGAACAACTTGATCGGGTCGCTGTACTGCACCATCGGGTCGTCACCGACACCGCGCAGCGCCACCGACATCACGTCGAGGTCGATGGTCGGAATCGTGTCCAACCCGAGCTGTTCGCGGACCACCGGTGCGGTTGGAAACTGCACGGACCCGGCGATCTCGAAGTGATAGCCGTCGAACAACTCGACCGTCGAGGCCATGCCGCCCGCGTAGAGCTTGGATTCCAGACACAGCGTCCGCAATCCGGCCTTTTGCAGCAGCACCGCGGCGGCCAATCCGTTGTGTCCGGCGCCAATCACAATTGCGTCGTAGTCGCTCATCTGCTCCGCCTTCCGCTCTGCTGCGCAGGCTGACATGGATGCCAAGTTTTGTCAATTATGACGAAACTTGCTCCGTCCAGGTTTCGGTGATGCCGGCTCGCAGCGTCTCCAACGCGACGTGGCAGACCCTGGCCAACTCACCCAGCGATCGATTGTCGCCGAGCATCCAGACCTCCATCGCACCGAAGACCGCCGCCGCGATGCAGCGCGCGGTCACCGCGAAGCGCACCCGCTCGTCGGGCAACGGGATGACCGCACCGCTGCGCCGCTGCAACTGGGTGGCGATGGCGTCGGCGAAGTCGGCTTGCACATCCTGGATGTGCCGGACGATGCGGCCCGGGTCGATCTCGTCATCACGCAGTGCAGCGATTTTCCCAACGGCGTCAACGTCATACGGGAAAGCGAAGATCGCGGCCTGTACCGAATCGATGATCGATTCGGTGGTCGGCCGGTCGTCCAATGCCGCGCGAAACCAGTGCAATCCGGTGTAGTCGGCGAACAGCAAGTCGTGCTTGGAGGAGAAGTGGCGGTAGAACGTGCGCAGCGACACCCCGGCGTCCGCCGCGATCTGTTCGGCGGAGGTGTCCTCGACGCCCTGGGCGAGGAACCGCACCAACGCCGCCTGCCGCAGCGCCTCGCGGGTGCGCTCGCTGCGCGCAGTCTGGGCCGGCCGGATCATGTCTGTAAATTACCCCAGATCCTGTTATGTCAATATTGACAAAACTTTGACGGCGGGGTGAGACTGCGGCAATGGTCTCCATAGTCGTCCACTTTCTTCTAGGGCTTGGCTGCATCGTCTGGATCGTCGCGTCGAATCCGAAGGTCTACGCGAAACCAGCGGGCGGGAGTTGGCTCTCTCCACTCGAATGCGTGTATTACGCCGCCGGCATCGCGTCGATCGTGCTTGGTTATTGGTTCAACATCCATTTCGTCATGGCCGCGCACGGGCAGGGCAATCTCATCTCGGGCCCGGCCAGCTATCCGGAATTCATCAAGGGACAGTTCGCCACCCCGGCATGCGGCTCCGGCAACCAGGACTACATGATCGCGAATGTCATTCTGATGCCGGTGTTTACCATCATCGACGGTTACCGGCGAGGGCTGCGGCGCCCGTGGCTGTTCTTTCTTTCCAGCTTTTTCACCAGCTTTGCTTTCCCGTTCGCGTTCTACTTCGCGACCATCGAACGTCAGCGGCGCCATGCGCAAAGCTCTAGCGCGGCAACGCCTGTCGACGCCTAAGCGCTGACCCCGTCGCGGTAGTCGGGCTCGTCCTCGGTGAAGCTGGACAGCGGCGGCGGCAACGGCCACTCGTAGTGGCCGGCCTGGTTTCCGCCGCGCCGTTTGGCGATGTACATCGCGTCGTCGGCTGCCGAGATCAACTCGAAAAGCAAGTCCTCGTCACTATCTTCCCGGTAGGCGGGATCGATGCCCGCGGTGCCGATGCTGGCCGTGATGCCGAACGGGAGGGCGGCGATGACGTCACAGAGCTGCTGCGCGCGATGGCTTACCTCGGCGGGGTCCCAGATGTCGGCGATCACGAATTCCTCGCCGCCCGAACGGCCGATGACGGCGGTGTCGTCGGTGGTGTCGCGCAGCGCACGGGCCACCGAGACCAACGCATCGTCGCCGGTGCGATGTCCGTGGTTGTCGTTGAGCTGTTTGAACTGGTCCAGGTCGATCATGGTGACCACGAAATGCGCCAGCTGGTCACGACCCTGCTCTAGGCGCGCTTTGGCGCGACGGCGAAAAGCGCGTCGGGTCAACAGGTCCGTCAGCTGATCATTCTCGGCCCGCACGGCATCGGCGCCGAGCACGTGCACAACGACCTGAACGCCGAACGGCACAACCAGGGTGAGCAGCAGCAACAGCAGGTACGCGGACACCCCCGCGACGATGTTGTACCTCGACGCCATCCGGCTGGCTTCGAACCCACCGACCGTGCTGGCGACCGCGAAATGGGCCGCCAGCATCGGCGCGGTGTGGAACAGCGCGATATAGCTGGCCGTCGCCGCGAACGCGGTACAGGTCAGCACACCGACCACGGTGTGGTGCTGAGCCAGCGCGATCAGTGCGATGCTCGCGGTCGCAGCCGCGACGAACCGAATCGCCGCGGTGCGGCTCGGCCAGCGCGTTGCCCACAACAGCGCGCCGCCCACGGCGCCGATGGCTGCGGTCAGGGTGCAGCCCAGAGAAACGACACTTCGCGAACCGGTGGGGCTCCAGATGGTCGCGAGGGCGACGACCGCCAAACCACTCGCGACCGCCGAGATGGTGGCGCGGGTCAGGGTGTCCATGCCGCGGGCCTGAAGATGCGAGCTCAGCCGGTCATAGTGATCGGACTGGCGCCACCACAGCCTCAGCCAACCCATCGCGCTCTTCTCTCACCATCCGGAGATGGTCGCCCCATCCGCGCCGGCAGGACGCAGTCAGAAGATGATAGTGCAGCGATAAAACCGCCAGCTGAACTTAGCTGTCGGCGATGGCGGCAAAGCGGCTACGCCGGCTCCAGCACCTCGGTGCCCACGAAAGGCACCAGCGCCTCGGGCACCCGCACACTGCCGTCAGGTCGCTGGTGGTTCTCCAGAATCGCGACCAGCCAGCGGGTGGTGGCCAGGGTGCCGTTGAGCGTCGCAGCGATCTGCGGTTTGCCGCTGGGATCGCGGTAACGGGTGGCCAGTCGGCGGGCCTGGAAGGTGGTGCAGTTGGACGTCGAGGTCAGCTCGCGGTAGGCCTGCTGGGTGGGCACCCACGCCTCGCAATCGAATTTGCGGGCCGCCGATGAGCCGAGATCGCCTGCGGCGACATCGATTACGCGATAGGGCACCTCGATGCGGGCCAGCATCTCGCGCTGCCAGCCCAGTAGCCGCTCGTGCTCGGCCTCGGCGTCGGCGGGATTGCAGTAGACGAACGCCTCGACCTTGTCGAACTGATGCACGCGGATGATGCCGCGGGTGTCTTTGCCGTAGCTGCCCGCTTCCCTCCGGAAGCATGACGACCAGCCGGCGTAGCGCAGCGGTCCGCCGGAAAGGTCGAGGATCTCGTCGGCGTGGTAGCCGGCCAGCGGAACCTCCGACGTGCCGACCAGGTACAGGTCGTCGGCCTCCACCCGGTAGATCTCGTCGGCGTGCGCGCCGAGGAAACCGGTTCCCGACATGACCTCCGGACGGACCAGCACCGGCGGGATGATCGGGACGAAGCCGTTGTCGGCGGCCAGCCGGATCGCCATTTGCAGCAGGCCCAGCTGTAGCAACGCGCCCTGTCCGGTCAGAAAGTAAAACCGCGAACCGGATACCTTGGCGCCCCGTTCCATGTCGAGCAGGCCCAGCGCCTCGCCGAGCTCGAGGTGGTCCTTGGGGTTGTCGATCGGGGCCGGCTCACCGACGACGTCGAGGACGGCGAAGTTGTCCTCCCCGCCGGCCGGCACGCCGTCGATGATCACGTTCGAGATCGCCATGTGCGCGGCCGTGAACGTCGCCTCGGCCTCGGCCTGCTGTGCCTCGGCTGACTTGACTTGCTCGGCAAGGTCTTTGGCCTGCTGCAACAGCGTGGGCCGGTCGTCGGCGGACGCGGCGCCGACCTTCTTGCTGGCCGCCTTCTGCTCGGCGCGCAGTGAGTCGGCCGACGAGATCGCGGTCCGGCGGGCGGTATCGGCGGCCAGCAGCGTGTCCACCAGCGTCGGGTCTTCGCCTCGCTTCTTCTGCGACTCACGCACGGCATCGGGATTGTCCCGGAGCAGCTTCAGGTCGATCACGGGCTAGAACCCTACGCGGGTGCCGTGGACCGACGACAATCATTTACTTCTGCAACAGCTGTCACTAAGTGCGGCGAGCCTGTCAGAATGGAGCCGATGTGGCACGAATCCGAGCGCGACGAATCCCGGACTGACCGGCCGGGTCGTCGGCTGCCGCGGACCGGGTGGATGACCGCCCTGACCGGGACACTGCAGGCCTCGGCGACCCGGCGGGCGCTGTTGCTGGCCGCTCTGGGTGGTCTGCTGATCGCCGGGCTGGTTACCGCGCTACCGATCGGCGGCGGTCCCGGGCGACTGGCCGGCTACATCGACCCGGTGCCCCCGACCGGCGCCAAGGGTAACGACGCGTTCAACCGCGCGGCCAGCGGCAACTGCCTGATGTGGCCGGATCGGATGCCTGAGGCCGCCAACATCGTCGACTGCAAAGACGAGCACCGGTTCGAGGTCGCCGAATCCATCGACATGCGCACCTTCCCCGGCTCGGAATACGGCCCGTCGGCCCCGCCGCCGACGGCCGCCCGCATCGAACAGATCAGCCAGGAGCAGTGCGAGTCCGCAGTACGCCGCTACTTGGGCGCCAAGTTCGATCCCAACAGCAAGTTCGTCATCAGCATGCTGTGGTCGGGCGACAAGGCCTGGCGGCAGTTCGGCGAACGACGGATGCTGTGCGGCCTGCAGCTGCCCGGGTCGAGCAACGAACAGCTCGGTTTCAAGGGCAAGGTCGCCGACGTCGAGCAGTCCAAGATCTGGCCGGACGGCACCTGCCTCGGCATCGAACCGGCGACGAACCAGCCCACCGACATTCCGGTCGACTGCGCGGCGCCGCACGCGATGGAGGTCACCGGCACGGTCAACCTGCTGGCCAGGTTCCCCGAGGGGTTGCCGCCAGAACCCGAGCAGGACGGCTTCATCAAGGACTCCTGCACCAAGCTGACCGACGCTTACCTCGCGCCGGTGCAATTGCGCAGCACCACGCTGACACTGATCTACAGCACGCTGTCGCTGCCCAGTTGGTCGTCCGGCAGCCGCCAGGTTGCCTGCAGCATCGGTGCAACGCTGGGCAACGGCGCCTGGGCGACGTTACTCAACAGCGCCAAGGGCCCGCTCAAGATCAACGGCCAACCTCCGGTTCCGCCGCCGGACATCCCGCAGGAACGGCTCAACCTGCCGCCGATTCCGACCGGCCCGACCCCGGGTGGAGGCGGCGCCTCGTCGACCGGATCCAACGGTTCGTCGAGCTCGTCCGGTTCATCGAGCTCCTCCTCCGGATCCTCCGGATCGAGTGGCTCGTCTGGATCGTCCAGCCAACGGCAGGGCAACCAGCACCTGCCGGGCGCCCAGCCGGCTCCGGCCCCGCAGGCCCCCGCGCCGGCTCCCGCCCCGCCCGCTCCTGAGGCCCCGCCACCGCCGCCCGAGGGGCTGCCAGGCCTGCCGCCGCCTGGACCGGCCGAACCCCCGCCGCCGCCCGCACCGGGGCAGTAGCCAGGTGGCCGTGCGGATGGATCCGCAACGGTTCGACGAGTTGGTCGCCGATGCGCTCGACCTGATTCCGCCGCAGCTGGCCGCGGAGATGGACAACGTGGTGGTGCTCGTCGCCGATCGCCATCCCGACGAGGAGGACCTGCTCGGGCTGTACGAGGGGGTGGCGTTGACCGAGCGCGATTCTCACTACGCCGGGTCGCTCCCGGACACCATCACGATCTACCGCGACGCGCTGCTGGACATCTGCGACGACGACGCGGAGGTCGTCGAGGAAGTGAAGATCACCGTCGTGCACGAGATCGCCCACCACTTCGGCATCGACGACGACCGGTTGCACGAACTGGGCTGGGCCTAGCCGACCTAACCCGGCGACGAGACGGCGCGGCATCGCGGATCCGTCGGCGATCGGTGCTAAGACTGCGGCATGAAGTGTCGCGAATGCCAAGCGGGTTTGGAGCACTGCCATGGCACGCTCATTCGCCATTGGCTGCACCGGTCGGAATGCACCGACGAGAACTGCACCGGCCCCGAGCTGCTGCCGCATATCTTCGTCGTCGACTGTGACGCCGTCGGCTGCGACTGCACGTATATGGACGCGCCGTCGGCCCTGGCGATCTGAGTCGTCAGCCCATCGGGTCGGCGCTTGACTCCATCGCGTCGGCCACCGGTTCGGTGTCGGGCACCGGATAGAACGGCGGCGTCAAGGTTCCCCACTGCACGCAATCCCAACGCCCGTCGGCGGCCGGCGTGAGGACCACCGCCTCGGTGTTCGCCAGATGATGGTCGAGCGCGAAACTGCTTTCCACGTCGGCCAGTACCGCTGCCGTCAGCCGGATCGCCGCGCCGTGGCTGACGACGACGATGTCACCGGCCCAGTCGTCCTCGTCGAGGTAGCGGGTCCGTAGCTCGGTCACCACCGGCAGATAGCGGTCCAGCACCTGGTCGGCGTTTTCTCCGTCCGGCATCGACACATCCCGCTCGCCCTTGAGCCAGCGTTCGTACACGGCGTGAAACTGGTCGACAGCGTCGTCGTCGCTACGGCCCTCCAGATCGCCGGCCTGGACCTCGTGAATGCCGACCACTTCGCGGGCCGGCACGTCGACCACGGCGCTGATCTCCGCCGCGGTCTGCACCGCGCGGGTGGCCACCGAATGCAGCAACAGCCCGGGCCGCGACGTCGCGGCCTGCGCGAAAGCCCGTGCCTGCTCACGGCCCAACGGCGTCAGCTCCGCCCCTGGCGGCCGGGTGTCCAGCCGCTTGTCGACGTTGCCCACGGACTGTCCGTGCCGAACCAGGATCAACCGGCCGCTCATCGCGCCGACCCGTCTGCGGAGCCACCGCGCAGCCCCGCCAGCCAGCGCGCGGCGTCGTCCGACGGCGGCGGCGGCGCGCCGGCGACCGCTCCCGTCGGCCATGAACCCAGATAGCGCACATCGGTACAACGCTGATGCAGTGCTTTGAGTGCCTCGGCGACCGCATCGTCGTCGATGTGGCCCACACAGTCCAGGAAGAACACGTAGGTCCCCAATTCGGTTCGGGTGGGCCGGGATTCGATACGAGTCAGGTCGATGCCGCGCATCCCGAACTCGGCGAGCGTCGACACCAGCGCGCCAGGTGCATTGTCGATCCGTAGCACCACCGACGTCCGGTCGGCGCCGGTCCGGGCCGGCGGCGGGCCGGGCCGGCCGACCAGCACGAAGCGGGTGCGCGCGTTCGCTTCGTCGACGACGCCCTCGGCCAGCGTCGACAAACCCCGGTGTGTGGCGGCCAGCGGGGAGCTCACCGCAGCATCGACAAGTCCGTCCGCGACCTGTTGCGCCGCATCGGCATTGGAGATGGCGGGGCGTAGTTCGGCGGCGGGCAGATGAGCGGCCAGCCACTGCCGCACCTGAGCGGCGGCCACCGGAAAGGCGGCCAGCGTGCGCACCTCGGCGGCTGTGCGGCCGGGCTTGACGGCGATGCTGAACGCCACGTCCAGCGTCAGCTCCGCGAACACCTGCAGCGGCGTTCCGATGGCCAGGCTGTCCAGCGTGGGCATGATCGAGCCGTCGATCGAGTTCTCGATCGGCACGCAGGCGAAGTCGGCGGCACCATCGCGGACGGCGTCCAGCGCGGCGGTCGTGCTGTCGACAGGCAGCGGATGCCAGTCGCCCCCGCCACGCTGGGGAACCATGCCGGCGTCGGTCATCTGCAACAGCGCGCCTTCGGTGAACGTCCCCGCGGGACCGAGATACGCGATGCTGGCCACGATCAAAACCCTATCGGGTCGTAGGTCTTGCGCCCTCCGATCGCTCCTAGTTAAGTTAGGCTTACCTCACTTGTTAGGACGGTCGACGATGACACTCGCTCACTGCCCGGCTCCGACGACGGCCGAGCGGATCCGCAGCACCTGCGTTAGAGCCGGTGGTGCCCTGCTTGCGGTCGACAGCGCCGAGCCGCTCACCACACCGCTGCACCACCTGCTCGCCGACGGTTCGTTCGCCGTCGGCGTGCCGGTCGGCGGGCCGGTGGCCGAGCAGGTCGTCGCCTGCGGCGCTGCGGGAGCCCCGGCCGTGCTGGAGCTGGCCGACTACGCGCCGCTGCCGCTGCGCGAACCGGTCCGCTCGTTGGTGTGGATCCGCGGACGACTGCATCAGGTGTCGCCGTCGACGGTGTCCGGGCTGCTCGACCTGATCGCCGCCGAGCTCCCACACCCCGCGCTGCTGCAGGTGCGGACCCCCGGATCCGGCCCCGCCGCCGACGGGGACACCCAGTACCTGCTGGCCCGGCTGGAGATCGAGTCGGTGGTGGTGACCGACGCGACCGGCGCCGAGGCCGTCGACGCCGCAGCGCTGCTGGCCGCGTGCCCAGACCCGTTCTCCGCGTTGGAATCGAGCTGGATCAAGCACCTCGACACCGCCCACCGCGACGTGGTGGCACGGCTGGCCGCCCGGCTGCCGGCCCGGCTGCGGCGCGGCGATGTCCGCCCGCTCGGCATCGACCGCTACGGGATGCGGCTACGGGTGGAAAGCTCCGAGGGTGACAGCGACGTCCGGCTACCTTTCCGTAAGCCGGTCGATGACATCGTCGGATTAAGCCAGGCCATTCGGGTGCTGATGGGCTGCCCGTTCGTCAACGGCTTGCGAGCGCGCCAGGACTGAGCGGCTCCGCGGGGCGGTTACCGTGCAGGGGTGATTTCGCCCAGCAGTGACGCCGAGGTTCAGTCGGTCGAACGCCGGCCGCTGCGGGTCGAGCTCGCGATCGTGCTGAGCGTGACGTTCGGCCTCAGCGCCGTCACCGCGATCTTGCAGCTCGCCGACGGGGTCTTGCGAGGCTTGAGCGGGCAGCGTATTCCGCTGAACCCAAAGCGGTCCTACTTCGACCTGATCGACCTCGGCCTGAATGCGACCGTCGTCGTGCAGCTGGTCGCCTGGGGCGCACTTGGCCTCTACCTGTTGTGGCGCACCGGATTACGGCCAGCCGGTGTCGGGCTTGGCCGGTTTCGGTGGCGTCCCGATCTGCTCGGCGGCGTCGGGCTGGCCGCCTTGATCGGGCTGCCCGGGTTGGCGCTCTACCTCGCGGCGCGGGCCCTGCACATCAACGCCTCGGTCATCCCGTCCGGCCTGGGCGACACCTGGTGGCGGGTCCCGATGCTGGTACTCACCGCCTTTGCCGACGGCTGGGCCGAAGAGATCATCGTCGTCGGGTATCTGCTCACCCGGCTGGGTCAGCTGGGCGTCGGCCCTCGCGCGGCGCTGGTGTGGTCGAGCCTGCTGCGCGGCGCGTACCACCTCTACCAGGGCTTCGGCGCCGGGCTGGGCAACATCGCGATGGGCCTGGTGTTCGGCTACGCCTGGCAGCGCACCGGACGGCTGTGGCCGCTGGTGATCGCACACGGGCTGATCGACACCGTGGCGTTCGTCGGGTATGCCCTGCTGGCCGGCCATCTGGGGTGGCTGCATTGACCGTGCCTTCTGATCACCTTTCGGGCGACCGCCGGCGCCGGCGGCCACCGCCGCCGGGCACACCGCCGCCCAGGCCGGTGACGCCCAATCGGCTCAGCACGCGGCAGCGTCGCCCACGGGACCGCGCGCCACGCCGCAAACGGGCTCGCAAACAGCCTTGGGTGCAAGTGATTTCGCTGAGCCTGGTCATCGTCGTGCTGCTGAGCTGCGCCGCGACCCTGGGTGGCGCGCTGTGGCTGGAGACCGCGCTGCACCGCCAGACGGTGCTGACGGACTACCCGGGCCGCCCGTCCGCCGGGCAGGGCAGCACCTGGTTACTGGTCGGCTCGGACAGCCGCCAAGGCCTGACCGCCGAGCAGCAGGAGGCGCTGGCGACCGGCGGCGACACCGGCAACGGCCGAACCGACACCATTTTGCTGGTGCACGTGCCCGCACTCTGGTCGGGCACCCCGACGACGATGGTGTCCATCCCGCGCGACTCCTACGTGCCGATTCCCGGGTACGGCCGCGACAAGATCAACGCGGCGTTCTCGATGGGCGGTGCGCCGTTGCTGGCCCAGACGGTCGAGCAGGCCACCGGTCTGCGGATCGACCACTACGCCGAGATCGGGTTCGGCGGCTTCGCCGCGCTGGTCGACGGCCTGGGCGGGGTCACCGTCTGCCCTATCGAGTCGATCGACGACCCGCTGGCCGGCATCAACCTGCCCGCCGGGTGTCAACGGCTGGCGGGCCGTGACGCCCTGGGTTACGTCCGCAGCCGGGCCACCCCGCGCGCCGACCTGGACCGGATGGTCGACCAGCGGCAGTTCATGGCGGCGCTGCTGCATCGCGCTGCCAGCCCGGCGGTCTGGCTCAACCCGTGGCGGTGGTACACGGTGCCGCACGCGACGCTCGGTGCGTTGACCGTCGACCGGGACGACCATGTCTGGGACCTGGCCTGGTTGGGCTGGGCGCTGCACGGGTCGACGACCACGTTGACCGTGCCGATCGGCCAACTCACCAGCAGCGGCGCCGGCTCAGTGGTGGTGTGGGATCACCAGAAGGCCACCGCGCTGTTCGACGCACTGGCCGCCGACCAACCGGCGCCGTCGACAGTGATCGGCGACCCACCGTAGGCCGCCTCTGACTAGTGCGGGTCGGCGCCGGTGAGGCCGTCTTCCAGCCAGGCTTTGACGCGGCCGGGATGGTTGGTGGCCAACCAGGCCACTCCCACGTCTCGGCAGAACCGGACGTCCTCGTAGGCGTCGGGGGTCCAGCAGTACAGCGCCCGGCCCTGCGCGGCGGCCTGGTCGACAAGCTCGGGGTGTTCCCGCAGGGTGGCGATCGACGGCCCCACCGCGGTGGCCCCGATCGTGCTGGCCGCTCTGCTGGCCAGGTATCGATGGCTCCGGCCGAGCAGCACCGTCGGCAGCAGCGGCGCCGCTCGCCGAACCCGCCACAGCGCCGCCGCGGAGAACGACATCACCACCGCCCGGGATCGATCGGCGGATGCCGGCGCCGCGATGCCGTAACGGTGCAACAGCGCCAGCACTTTGCTTTCCACCAGTGCTCCGTAGCGCACCGGATGCTTGGTCTCGACGAAGAGCTTCACCGGCCGCTTCCAATCCAGCACCAGCGAGACCAGCGCGTCCAACGTGAGCAGGCCGGTGTCGCCGTGGGCGCCGTCGGCGCGCCAACTGCCGTGCCACGAACCGAATTCCAGTTCACGAAGCTGCGCCAGCGTCATCATGCTGACCAGACCGGCGCCGCTGGATGTCCGGTCGAGCTTGCGGTCGTGCACGCAGACCAGGTGCCCGTCGCGGGTGAGCCGCACGTCGCACTCCACGCCGTCGGCGCCCTCCCGCAGCGCGAGATCGTAGGCGGCCAGGGTGTGTTCCGGCAGCGAGGCCGAGGCGCCGCGATGGGCTACGACGAACGGGTGCCGAGAGACCACCTCCTCGGCCCACGTCATGTCCCTATGCTGCCGGTTCTTCACCCGGCAACTCAAGCGCTGCAGCAGATTCCGTGCCGACGAGTTCGTCATCGGCAACCACGACCCAGCGGTGGGCGGGCCGTTCGACCGGCTTTGCCTCGAATCCTTCGAAGACTTTCGCGGTCGCCAGCACCGCGACCAGCGCCAACAGGTACGCGACGATCATCGCGACCGTGTTGTTGGCAATTCCCTGCGAGTCCTGCGCGCCGCTGGTGACCGACGCGAAGACCGACGTCACGCTACTGAGCAGCCACAGCAGCCACCATCCCCAGATCACGTGGCGCAAGCGGCCGTAGTGGTCCTCGGTTTTAGCCAGCTCGATGACATAGACCAGCGACCAGATTCCCGCCACCAGGGGCAGACAACAGAACCCGACGCAGGCCGCCATCAACGCCCAGCTGGCCGAGTGCCCCGTGGTCGCCGCCACGACGGCGAACGTGATGGCCAGCGCCATCGCTGCCGACGGCGGCAGCAGCGTGCCGGCCCACAACGCCCGGCGTGACCGGGATTCCGGCCGGCCGGCGTGCTCGAACGCCGCAGCGCGGCGGGCGATCAACCATCGCGTCAGCACCACCGCGCAGTTCATCACCGCCGCGATCGCGGCCAGGCTGGCCAACACACTCAGCAGCGCCGCCGCGTCGGCCACCATCCAGTTCAGCAGCGTGTTGCGATTGATGACCAGCAGCAGATACCGCACCAAATGCACCACCGCGGCCGCCCCCAACGCCACCGCGGAGATGAAGAACGCCGTACGCACTCGCTCGGCCGGCGGCGCTTGCCGCCGGGCCCGATCCGGCCCGGCGTCTTGATCGACCCGGTCCACCAGACCCCAGCGGGGTATCGAGAGATACCGCGGGGTCGGACCCAGCGGACGGCGGCGGCGACGGGGTGGCGGTGGCGGACCCGGACGCACCGCTATCCATCGGTAGCCCTGGGGTAGCCGCGGCGCAGTTTGTCGGCCGGGGCCCCAGCCGCCCGGAGCGGCGGCCGGCGCCGGGGGTGTCCCGGTTGCCGACGGCGGCAAGAGCGTGCCGTTGCAGCGCGGGCACCACGAGCGTTGCTTGTCACGGACATTCCAGCGTGTGCCGCACTGGGAGCACACTTGGATCATTGGCGCCGCTCCTCACCATCGCTGCGCGCTGCATCGGCGCCGACGCGGATCATTGGCGCCGCTCTCCCCCGCAAGCGCTCGCTGTCGATTGGTCGGCGACGCGGATCATGCGATCAGACTAACCGGGCGGTCGAAATCGGCTGCTAGCGGCGACAGCGCGGCCGGTCAGATGGTTCCGGGCCCGCCGTCGGCGGCAATCACCCGGCGGCCCGCTTCGGCCCACGCCAGCATTCCGCCGTTGACGTTGATCGGCTCGTAGCCATGGTGCGCCAGCAGTTGGGCGACCTTCGCCGAGCGTCCGCCGGCCTTGCAGATGACATACAGCGTGGACGATCGATCGATCTCGTCGAGCCGGGCCGGGACCTCACCCATCGGAATGTGCCGGGCGTCGGCGGCGTGGCCACGATTCCACTCGTCGTTTTCCCGCACGTCCAGCAACACCGAGCCAGTTCCGAACTCGGCGGGCAGGTCTTTGACGGTTGTCTGCGGGATTGACGGTTCTGCATCCACGGTGTTGATCTTGGCATGCGTGGACGTGCGCCGCGAAGACCGGCGTCCAGCAATCAACGGGTATCCACAGTTTCCACAGGTTTATCCACAAGCCGCCGCGACGTGCTGCCACGCAAGCATGCGCGTCACACGGCCGCGGCGGGCGGGCGGTTGTGGATAACCCGCGTCCGTTACCGGTTCGTGATCGACAGCCCGGCCTCGGGTTCAGCGAATTCTTAGCCAATCTCACCGTTTCGCCATACTCGCCGCTATGGCGGAAGTCACAACCGGTCTGCGCGCGTCGCTGTCCGCCGCCGGAATCGGGAGCGCGGTTGTTCGGCATGCGAAAAACAACTTCGCCAGCAACAAGACGCTGGTCAACGCGCCGTGGTCCGCTCAATTTCTCAGGGGGTACATCAGGGGCTATGATCGCCATCACTGAAATCTTTTGTGACTCATCTCACTGGGGGACAGTTTGGACAGGCAGGCCGGGAACATTCGATGACGACGCAACCGATCGGACCACAGTCGGCAAGTTCTTCGCCGCACTGGTACACGACATCTGCGACGTGTAATCGCTCCTACTTGCTTGCCGGATTGCGCGCCGGATTGATCGCGCTGGTTTTGCTGGCGGTCCTCGCCGTCATCGTCTGGTTCTGAAGCCCCACTGCCGGGTATGCCCACGGCGCACTCGTTCTTGCGGTGCGCGCGGCGATGGAGCAGGGTTACTTACGCCAAAGCCGCCACTTCGCTAACAGCCTGCAGCGAAGCGTCAGAGTAGATCGGCAACGATCGCGAAGGAAGGAAACCCGTGGCTGAATACACCTTGCCTGACCTGGACTGGGACTACGGAGCCCTGGAGCCGCATATTTCGGGTCAGATCAACGAACTTCACCACAGTAAGCACCACGCCACCTACGTCAAGGGCGCCAACGACGCCGTCGCCAAGCTCGAAGAGGCGCGCTCCAAGGACGATCAGTCGGCCATCGTGCTGAACGAGAAGAGCCTGGCCTTCAACCTGGCCGGCCACGTCAACCACAGCCTGTGGTGGAAGAACTTGTCCCCCAACGGCGGTGACAAGCCTACCGGTGAGCTCGCCGCTGCCATCGACGAGGCGTTCGGGTCGTTCGACAAGTTCCGGGCTCAGTTCACCGCGGCCGCGACCACGGTCCAGGGCTCCGGCTGGGCCGCGCTCGGCTGGGACAGCCTCGGCGAGAAGCTGTTGGTATTCCAGGTTTACGACCACCAGACCAATTTCCCGCTCGGCCTGGTGCCGCTGCTGGTGCTCGATATGTGGGAGCACGCGTTCTACCTGCAGTACAAAAACGTCAAAGCAGACTTTGCCAAGGCGTATTGGAATGTCGTGAACTGGGACGACGTGCAGTCTCGCTACAAGGGTGCGACGACGAAGGCCAAGGGGCTCATCGCCGGCTGACACCAGTTGGATTCGCCTGTTCGGGGCGCCGCGCGATTCGCGTGGCGCCCCGAACGCTATTTCGGTGGTGTTTCTTTTCGACTTCGTCGGCGTTGATTGCCCGTGTCAGCTTGCAGGCGTTGCCAGGCTGCCGCATGCTGATCGGATCGACCCACCGGTGTATCGCTGAATACCCGAACGGAGGGCGAAATGGAAACTGGCTCAGGCGGGGCCATCGAGGTGGCCCCCTTCCATTCCCGTGGTGCCCTGAAAGGGTTCGTGATTTCCGGGCGCTGGCCCGACTCGACCAAAGAATGGGCACAATTGTTGATGGTCGCGGTCAGGGTGGCATCGCTTCCCGGATTGCTGCCGACCACAACCGTATTCGGCGTTCGCGAGGAACTGCCGGACGCTCCCGCGCCGGGCACCGTGGGCCTGGTTTTGGCCGAGGGCCCGGTAGTCGGCGAATCCGCCATTCAGCCAGGCTATTTCGCCGATCACCAGCCGCCGGCGTTGTTGATGCTGCATCCCCCGTCGGAGACGACGCCGTCGTTGCCGGAATGCAGTGGCGCCGCGTCGGGGTGTGTGCTGCTGCCCGGTCTGCCTTATCTGGGACTCGAGCACCGCGCGGCCTGGGTGGAGGCCGAGGCCGACGGCACCATCACCTCAATGGTCAGCAGGGTCGGTGTCGACCCGATCAGCCACCCCGACACAGCAATCTTGGCAATGCTGCTTGCCGCGTAGCGAATCCGACAGCCCGAAGCCGATCGTAGGACGACGAGGCGTGTCTTCCTGACTGCTCGACCGCGTTGACCGGGCTTCTGGACGTGCGTTCCAACATGCGCCTAATATCGGCGCGTGACACGCTGGCGACAACAGGTTCACAGCCGACTCCATGGTGCCCTACAGCAAATAGGCTTTATGCGCACCTAGCGAGTTACGCAGGTTGCCATAAGTGGGCCCGCTCGCGACCAGTGAAGTGTCAATAGTCCTTGAAGCGATGAAACTTCACACAATTCCCTTAAAATATCATGTGTATTGACTGGATACGCGGGTTACTCCGCCCGCAACAATAACTCCTGCTCTCATAAATGTCTTCGCCGTTAATTTTCTCAAAGTTTGCACTTGGTTGCGGGGATAAGTCTGGCTACGATAATCAGCAAATACTTAGAGAGAGTCACCCGATCTACCAACCCGGTGGAGGTCTTATCGATGAGCACGACGTTTTCCGCGCGCCTGAACCGCCTGTTCGACACGGTTTACCCGCCGGGACGGGGGCCGCACACCTCCGCTGAAGTGATCGCGGCGCTCAAGGCTGAAGGAATAACGATGTCGGCTCCGTATTTGTCGCAGCTACGCTCTGGCAACCGAACCAACCCGTCGTCGGCGACCATGGCTGCCCTGGCGAACTTCTTCCGGATCAGGCCCGCCTACTTCACCGACGACGAGTACTACGAAAAGCTCGACAAAGAGTTGTCGTGGTTGCTGGTCATCCGAGACGAGGGTGTCCGGCGGATCGCGCTTCGAGTCAGTGGGCTGTCCCACGAAGCGCAGGAAGACATCGTTCACCGCGCCGACGAGCTACGACGTAAGGAACACCTGGACGCCTGACGGCAGTCGGTCCGCCCGGCCCGGTTAGGGTTGGCCCATCGATGCCGCACGGGCACCGCGATAGTCGACGAGACCCGGGGGAGGTAGTGCGCGAATGGGCCTGTTCGGCAAGCGAAAAACCCGCGCGACGCGTCGCGCCGAAGCTCGCGCGATCAAGGCCAAGGCCAAACTCGAGGCCAAGCTGTCGGCGAAGAACGAGGTGCGTCGATTCAAAGCCGCGCAGCGCGCCGAGACGAAGGCGCTCCGCGAGAATTTGAAGGCGCAGCGCGCCAGCGACCAGGCAGCGCTGAAAGTGGCCGAAACCCAGCTGAAGGCGGTGCGCGAGGGCACGCTGCTGTCGCCGACGCGAATCCGCCGCCTCCTGACGGTGTCTCGGCTGCTCGCTCCGATCGTGGTGCCGCTGGTCTACCGGGTCGCCATGGCCGCGCGCGGGCTGATCGACCAGCGGCGGGCCGACCAACTCGGGGTTCCGTTGGCCCAGATCGGTCAATTCTCCGGGCATGGCGGCCAGCTGTCGGCCCGCATCGCCGGCGCCGAACAGTCGCTGCGGTCGGTGCAGGAGAACAAGCCCAAGGACGCCGAGACTCGACAATTCGTCACCGCGATTTCCGAGCGGCTCGCAGACTTGGCGGCCGCAGTCACCGCCGCCGAGAACATGCCGCCCACCCGCCGCCGCGGCGCCCACGCCGCAATCTCCCGACAGCTCGATGAGATCGACGCCGACCTGATGGCGCGACTCGGACTGACCTGATCCCCGACCCCTCCGTAAACAGGAAGGCGATTCCGATGACACTTCAACGCAGGATGGTTTGGCGCACCCTGATCGGAACCGCGGCCGCGACGCTGCTGTACCTCGGTCCGGCCGCGGCGATTACGACGGCATCGGCGCACGTCCAGGCCACCAGCACGGACGCCGCGCGCGGCGCCTTCGCGACGGTCAGCTTCCAGGTGCCCAACGAGTCGGCGACCAACGCGGCCACCACCGCGGTCACGGTCGACCTGACCAATGTCTCCTCGGTACAGACCGAGGAGATGCCGGGGTGGTCGGCCAAGATCGACCGCGACGCCGCCACGAACGCCGTCCGCTCGGTCACCTGGACCGCGGCGCCCGACACCGGCATTCCGGTGGACCAATTCGGCGTGTTCCGGATATCGGCGAAGCTGCCCGATGCCGATACGGTCAGCTTCCCGACGACACAGACCTACGCCGACGGCGCGGTGGTGAAGTGGGACCAAGCGCCGGCGGCCGGCGGAGCCGAGCCGGAACATCCGTCGCCGACGCTGACGCTGACCGGCGGGTCGACATCGCCCGCCCACAACCCGACCCCGACTAAATCCGCCGCCCCGACCGCCACAGCGGCGCCCCCGGGACAGCAGCCCCGGGCGGTGGTCGACAACACCGCCCGGATCCTCGCCGGCGCCGCCCTGTTCGTGGGCGCCCTCGGCGTCGGTGTCGCTCTTATAGTGCGGAAGGCATGAGCCGTCGGGCACACGCCGTCGTAGTGGCGCTGCTGCTGGCAGCCGTCGCGTTCGCACCTACGTTGACCGCCGGCGCCGCCAGTGCCCACGCCGCGCGGGTGTCCGCCGATCCCGCGGACAAGGCCTCGGTGAGCACCGGGCCGGTTCGGGTCAGCGCGACGTTCAACGAGGATCTGCAGACCACGTTCGCGGCGATGACCGTCGTCGGTCCGGACGGCAACCTGTGGACCGAAGGCTCTCCGCAGGTGCACGGCACAGTCGTCAGCGTCGGCCTACGGCCGTTGGGTCCGGCGGGCGACTACACGGTCAACTACCGGGTGACATCGGCTGACGGGCATGTGGTGTCGGGGTCATGGTCATTCCGGCTGACAGCCGCCGGTACCGGCACGCCCGGGCCGGCCGCGCAGCCCGCGGACGACTCGGCCGACGCGGTCCCGATCTGGCCTTTCGTCCTGGGCGCGGTGGTCCTGGTGGGCGGCGGGGCACTGTGGTCCATCCGAAACAGGGCTTGACCCAAGGCAGCGAAACCATCGACGTAGCCCTGGCATGATGGAATCGGCTCCACCGGGCCGGGCAACCCGAC